>CAZPXL010000143.1:0-3987 GCA_964591005.1 uncultured Eubacteriales bacterium | reverse complement strand
TCTCAAGGGTGAACCGGCTGTCGGCAGTAGTCTGGCCTGGTTTAATATCCAGCAAATCTCTGAGAGTTTTTATAACCATTTTTGTTCCCTTAACGTAACAGGCTGTTCCGGCGCAAACACTGACTTTATGCCTGCCTCTGGGAATCAGGGAGAAGAAAGCATAGAAAGTTATAACTCCGTAAACCTCTTGAAGAGATACCCCCAGACCTTCCGCAATTTGGACCTGGACCCATTTTGGCAGATATCCGATAAGGTTCTGTGCTTTAGTCAATACCTGTATTAATCCGCCGGGATTACCTCTATACGGATCAATAATCTTATCTAGTTGTCTGGTTAATTCATCGTCACCGCAATTGCTTGCACATGCTACCACAAGTCTGTACCTCCCTTGCTTAATACCTTAAAATCAAAAGCCTTCAGAACTGTATCCTTGAAATACTGGTTACAATTTACACCAAAAACTCACCTCCCCCCACGCTATAAGAGATAAATCGCGAATAGAGACACATAAATAAATTATAACCTGATAGTTTCGGTGCACATGTCCATTTTCCTTCTGGGAAAAAGATTTATTAGAAAAAATACTTAATAAAATGAATTTTCAAAAAATCGCATTTTGATTATCCTGAGTTTTGAAATAATTACTAGATATTATTTCATCTGTATATATTATATTTAAAATTTTTACTGGGAAAAGCTATTTTTTACTTTTTATAGATAGTAATGACTTTTTTGCAGACTCTATTGTATATTTAATGTCATTTTCACTGTGGGCGCTGGAAACAAAAGCCGCTTCATACGGAGAGGGGGCCATATAAACGCCGTTTTCCAGCATTGACTTGAAGAAGGACCTGAAATACTCAGTGTTCGAAGAGCACGCGGAGGCATAATCCGCAACATTTTGTGCTGTAAAAAAAGCGCTGAGCATAGACCCTACCCGGTTTACGGTTAATGGGATCCCGGCCTGCAGCGAAGATTCCTGCAAACCTTTCTCCAGGGCTGCCGACTTCTTTTCCAAATCATCGTAAATGCCCGGTTGTTTTAAAATTTCCAGAGTAACTATGCCGGCTGATACCGCCAGAGGGTTTCCCGATAGTGTTCCGGCCTGGTATACCGGCCCGGCCGGAGAGACGTGCTCCATGATCTCTTTTTTACCTCCATACGCCCCGACCGGAAGGCCGCCGCCAATTACCTTGCCCATGGTTGTAAGGTCAGGGGTGATGCCATATAATTTTTGCGCCCCGCCGTAAGATACCCGGAAACCTGTCATGACCTCGTCAAATATCAAGAGGCTGCCGCAGCTGTCCGTAAGGGTTCTCAGCCCTTCAAGAAAACCTGGCGCGGGAGGAACAACACCCATGTTACCCGCCACTGGTTCAACAATAACTGCCGCGATCTCCTCTCCCATTTTTTCAAATATCTCTTTCAGCTTTTCAATGTTGTTATACTCGGCAGCTATTGTGTTCACTGCCGTTTCCTCCGGCACTCCCGGACTGGTGGGCATTCCCAGCGTAAGCGCTCCTGATCCCGCTTTAATTAATAAAAAATCCGCATGACCATGATAACAGCCTTCAAACTTAACAATTTTTTTTCTTCCGGTGTAACCCCTGGCCAGCCTCAGTGCGCTCATTGTCGCTTCAGTGCCGGAGTTAACCAGCCTTAGCATTTCAACTGACGGCACCGCTTCAACAACCAGAGAGGCAAGAATTGTTTCAAGTTCGGTGGGCGCCCCGAAACTGGTCCCGATATCCTTTAAACACCTTTCCAGCGCTTCAATAACACGCGGGTGACGGTGGCCTAAAATAAGAGGTCCCCAGGACCCCACGTAGTCAATATATTCATTACCGTCCTCGTCATATATTTTTGAGCCCTCGCCTTTATTAATGAAAACCGGATTCAAACCCACTGATTTAAACGCCCTTACCGGGCTGTTAACACCGCCCGGTATGTACTTAAGCGCTTCATTGTAAAGTGATACGGATCTGGCAAAACCTTTATGCATTTCGGTTTACCCCCTTTTATATCAATCAAGGTTTTTCTATCTTCACTCAAAATAACGCATGCTTATTTTTTTCAGCTCGGCGGTGCTGAATAACAGTTCATACCTGCTTATTCCAACGGCTTGTGATATTTCCCCGGCAATTTTGGCGCACTCCTCCCTGGAGCGCCCGTGCACCATGGTGAAGAGGTTGTAAGGCCAGTTGGGATAGCGGGGGCGCTGGTAGCAGTGGGTAACCTCCCTGAAACCCGCCATTTTGCCGCCAACATCATTTATGTTTTTATCGGGAACATCCCATACCACCATGGCGTTTTCTTTAAAACCGAGGTCCTGGTGCCTTACAGCCGCGCCGAAACGCCTTATAATACCGTTTTCAATTAAATGTCTTACCCGGTTTAATAACTCTTCCTCAGACATTTTCAGCCTGTCGCCGATTATTTTATATGGACGGCCTGCCAGAGGCAGGCCGTTTTGCAGCTCTTTGATAATTTGCACGTCCTGGACTGAAAGCATAAAGTCACCTCAATCAAGCTCGAAATTCACTCTGATTTTAAAAAGCTTTTGAGCCGGGAGAACTAATATTTCATTGATACCCGTATCATTTTTTATTTGATTCAACATTTCTTCAAGTTTTTCTGTAGACTGGGCCATGGCGGTAAACCACATGTTAAAATCATGCTCTCTCAAATAATTATGGGTAACCCCCGGATATGAGTTTATCACGGCTGCCACCCTGTCTATCATATTATCTTCAACCCGCATGGCGCAAAGTGCCCCCTGGTAACCCAGCTTCCTTGAGTCGAATATGCCGCCGAGGCGGCGGATTAACCCGCTGTCAATCATTTTTCCGATCCGCGACAGTACTTCTTCCTCGGATATGCCGAGGATTTCGCCAATTTCCCTGTATGGTTCAGGCGACAGGGGGAAATTTGCCTGAATCAGGTTAAGTAATTTCCTGTCAATTTGATCCGCAGTCATTCTTAATAGCCCTTTCGCCCCTGGTACAGGCACCATGGTTCTTCAGCCATGTAGTCATTATGGTAATAATACGCCCGGGCACGGCAGCCGCCGCAGATTTTCTTATACCCGCAGGAGCCGCAGCCGCCGCTGTAGTTCTCAGTCCGCAGGTTCTTAAATATTTCCGAATCGCGCCAGATATCTCCAAAAGGTTTTTCACGGACATTTCCGGCGGGTATGTTCAGGTAAGCGCAGGGCTGGACGATCCCTTTGGGACTGATTATACAGTAAGATATTCCGGCCAGGCACCCCTTGCTGAAACGGGTTTTTATCCCCATTTGCGCGGCAATCCGCATAAACTGAGGCGCGCAGGTAGGCTTTAGTTCTATTTTTACTTCACCCTGCTTTTTCATAATCCGCTGCAGCAGGTCTTCATACTGCTCGGCCCTCAGCGACTCTTCTTCTATATCCACCGCACGCCCCGTGGGCACCAGAAAAAATATATGATGACCGATGGCTCCGATTTCAACCGCCAGGTCAGTCAGTTTTTCCACCTCATTCATGTTCCAGTCCATAACAGTGGTATGGATCTGAAAAGGCAGGCCGGCTTCACGGCACGCCCGCATACCCTTTATAGCTCCCTCCCAGGCGCCCGGTGTGGCACGCAGATGATCATGCTTTGCCGGATCAGTGCTGTCCAGGCTGATGCCCATGGCCATAGCCCCTGAATCCTTCAGTTTCTGCGCTACTTTACCAGTAATCAAGGTGCCGTTTGTTCCAAATACCGGGCGCAGGCCCCTTTCCCTGGCGTGGTTTACCAGCGTGAAAATGTCCTCACGCAAGAGCGGCTCGCCGCCGCTGAAGATCATTATCTTGAAGCCGGCGCCGGCAATCTGGTCGATCAGCGTTTTACCTTCATCTGTATTCAATTCATCCGCTGCTTTTGCGCCCGCGTCGCGGTAACAGTGCTTGCAGTACATGTTGCAGGCATTGGTTGTGTTCCAGGAAATGATCAAAACTTATCCCCCCTG
>CAZPXL010000142.1:3434-5846 GCA_964591005.1 uncultured Eubacteriales bacterium | reverse complement strand
GCCCGGCCTCGTTTATGATTTAACTGACTATCCATCATCAATAAGCGGGAGTGTGCTGTCAAATTTGGTGTCAGCACGCCCCTTTCCGGTCGATGAGGACAGGTACTGCAACGGCTGGCTTGTGGAAGAGTCTTATTACGACAGTTTGCTGAGCCGGATGAACCTGCCCGGGATAGGGGAGAGCAACGAGGTTGCCTGGGCGGTCACGGTGCGGCGGAGCAATATCAGGACTTTCCCAACGTATGACGAATCGCTGGAAGCCCCTGACAACAAGGAGTTTGACCTGTTCCAGGAGACGGCTGTAAGCCCGGCCGAGCCGGTGCTGATCCTGCACCGCAGCCTGGACGGCAGCTGGTGCTTCGTGCAGATATACAATTACAACGGGTGGATGCCGGCGGCAGACCTGGCCGTGGCTGACGACAAAGAGGACTGGCTCGAATATGTACAACCGGAAAATTACCTGGTAGTGACGGGCAACAAGCTCGGGATATACTTCACACCGGAGAATTCTGCGGCTGAACTGGTTGAGCTAACCATGGGCGCCAGGGTTCCGCTGGCAGGCGGGGATGTGGAACCTGGCGGCGCTTACCGGGTCAAGCTGCCCGTGCGCGGGGATAACGGTGAATTGCTGGTGAAGAAGACCTCGATCCCGGCCGGCAGCGATGTTTCTGTCGGGTATATGCGGTACACCAGGGCGAATATCATCAGGCAGGCTTTCAAGATCCTGGGCGAGCGGTACGGCTGGGGCGGCATGTTCAACGCCAGGGACTGCTCCGCTTTTGTCATGGATGTCTATAAAAGTTTCGGCCTGATGCTGCCGCGGAACGGCGACGAGCAGGAGCGGTCGGCGGGAAAGACGGTGAGCTTTGAGTCGCTGGACACTGAGCAGCGATATGAAGTGGTCGGTTCACTGCTGCCGGGGGCCTCGCTGCACACCCCCACCCACGAAATGCTCTACCTGGGGGAACACAACGGGCTGCATTACGTAATCCACGACATCACCTCGTATGGCGAGATAAATTCCGACGGCTCCATTGGCAAAGCCGTGCTGAACAGGGTTGCCGTCACGGACCTGTCCCTGACCAGGAGAAACGGGATGGCCTTTATCGACTCTCTCACTGGCGGCAAGCAGATTGAACCGGCCAGCATGCCGGATGAACCTCCCGTTAACTATAATGTGAGTGTGTTTGTAAACGGCAGCCCGGTGTCGTTCCCGGACCAGCAGCCCTACCTGGACACCTCCGCGGGCAGGGTTTACGTGCCCCTGCGCTTTGTCTCAGAAGCCCTTGGCGCGGGCGTTAGCTGGGTGCAGGAGGAGCAGAAAATTGTAATTAATAAAGGGGACACGCTGATCATGCTGCAATCCGGCAGCAGGGAAGTATATGTCAACGGCCGGATTTACACGATGGATGTGGCGGTTGAGCTGGTTAACGGCAGGAACATGGTGCCCCTGCGGTTTGTCAGCGAGGCCCTGGGCGCGCAAGTTGAGTGGACCGCCTCCGGCCGGGGCGGCCGCGTGGACATAACAGAGTAAGCTGGGAAACAAGGGGACGTTCTTTTTGTCTCCCTTTGCCCATGAGAATGTGTCAACAACCCCGTCCCCTTGACACGCGTCCCCTTGACACGCCCCTTGTCGCACTTTCTGCACTCAGTTTGTTTTAACTCCGTTTTCGTTAAGGTAATTTTTGAGCTCGATGATATTGATTTCGCCAAAGTGGAAAACGGACGCTGCCAGAAGTATGTCAGCCTTTCCATCGCGCGCCGCCTCCAGGAAGTGCTCCATGCTGCCGGCTCCGCCAGAGGCGATTACCGGTACTTTCACCACTTCTTTAATTCCGCGTATTAGCGGTATGTCATACCCGGTTTTGGCCCCGTCGCAGGCCTTGCTGGTCGGCAGGATATAACCCGCGCCCCTGGATTCCGCTTCTCTGGCCCACTCTATCGCGTCTTTCCCGGTGGGGGTGTTGCCCCCGTCTATGTAAACTTCATAGCCGGAAGGAAGGGACTGGTTCCGGTCAACATCTATGGCCACCACCAGTTTGGAAGAGCCAAATTTTGCAGCAGCCTGGTCGATTAAGGAGGGGTCGCGGAAAGCCGCGCTGCTGATGGAAACGCGGTCGGCCCCCGCGGCCAGGACTTCCTCGGCGCCCGCCACGGAAGCTATGCCTCCACCGACCGTAAACGGTATGGTTGCCACCTGGGCAACCCGCCGTACAGCGTCTAAAGTAGTCTTTCTTTTTTCAATGGTTGCGGTTATATCCAGAAAAGCCAGTTCGTCCGCTCCGTTTTGGCAGTATATCCTGGCGCACTCCACCGGATCGCCCGCGTCCCTGAGGTCCACAAAATGAACCCCTTTTACAACTCTGCCGTCCTTCATGTCCAGACAGGGCATGATCAGAACCTTGCTCATAT
>CAZPXL010000142.1:0-3334 GCA_964591005.1 uncultured Eubacteriales bacterium | reverse complement strand
CCCACTACGAGTTTTTTGCCGTCGGTCAGCAGGGGGCGGTGCATGGCCTTGGGGTTGGCGGCTAAAAACTCCGCTATTTCTTGCTCCGACATGTTTTTTGCATTGATTTTCGCTTGTTTGTAATTTGTGCTTTTTTCATTGAGCAAGTCGTTGACTTTTATACCGTCCAGGCCGGCGAGTTCAAACAGTTCCGCGGCGGTGGGCGGTTCTTTGACTATGTCCCGGTAAGCATAGTCCGCGCCTTTTTCTGAAAGCCACGCTTTCGCTTTCCGGCAGGTCGTTCAGGTGGGGAAACAGTAAAATTTCAGCATGCTTATTCTCCTCCTTTATCGTTGCCAGATGTTCCATAAATATTTTTTATAACCTGTTTTCCCCTACATAATAGCATATAGCTCACAATTTAAACAGAGGAGGGGATAGCTTATTTATAGCCGATAGTCTGACCTATAACAATTTATGCCGAACACCTCATCTGGCCCGGGTGAGAAAGTTCCCCTGCTGTGGATGACTAAATAAAAGGTCTGCTTTCTAGTAGGAAAAACGAGACAAAAAGAACGTCCCCTTGTCTCACCCTTGTTTCCCTACTTCTTGTTTTTCATGGAAAGTGATACTCTGCCTCTCTCCAAATCTACCGCCAGCACCCAAACCTTGACCACGTCGCCTACTGAAACCAGGTTCAGGGGGTGCCCGACACGAGTGTCCGATAGTTCCGAAATGTGCACCAGCCCGTCACTTTTAATGCCAATATCCACGAACGCGCCGAAATCCACCACGTTCCGGACGGTGCCGGTGAGTTCCATTCCCGGCTTCAGATCCTCAAGGCTTAAGACGTCTGTGCGGAATATTGGCACAGGCAGATCCTCTCTGGGATCCCTGCCCGGCCGGGCCAGGGAGTCTGCAATATCCCTCAGGGTCGGGATGCCGGCGTCAAGCTGCGCAGCGATTTCCTCGACATTGGCACCGGCAATCTTGGCCCTGGCTTTAGAGCTGCCTATTTCATTTATCCCTGAACCGATAACGTCAAGAAAGCGGTGGGCCAGGTCGTATGACTCGGGATGTATCGCTGTCGCGTCCAGGAGGTTTTCGCCGTTGTTAATCCGTAAAAATCCCACGCACTGCTCAAGTGTCTTGGGCCCCAGCCTGGGCACCTTGGACAATTCCTTGCGGCGCTTAAAAGTGCCGTTTTCATCACGAAAACTCACAATATTCCCGGCAACTGTTGAATTTATACCGGCGACGTAACCCAACAGCTGCGCGGAAGCTGTGTTAAGATCAACACCCACATAGTTAACGACTGATTCTACAACCTCGGACAGCTTTTCATCAAGATGTTTGGGCGGCAGATCATGCTGGTACTGCCCCACGCCTACGGCTTTGGGCTCAATTTTTACAAGTTCGGATAAGGGGTCCTGAATACGGCGGGCTATTGAAACCGCACCGCGTTCTGAGACATCCAGATCGGGGAATTCTTTCTTGGCCAGCTTGGAGGCGGAATAAACGCTCGCGCCGGCCTCGCTGACGATGGTATAAGACAGACCCGGCTTGTTATAGGACCTGATAAATTCCGCGACAAAAACCTCCGTATCCCTGGAGGCAGTGCCATTGCCTATAACGATAGCGGTAACTCCATACTTTTCTACCAGAGCGGCCAGGACTTTTTCGGATTCCTTGATCTTTTTCAGAGGGGGAGTGGGGTAGAAAACGCCTGCCTCCAAAAGCTTCCCTGTGGTGTCGATGACACACCACTTGCAGCCCGTACGGTAGGCCGGGTCTATACCCAGGACAACCTTGCTCCGTACCGGGGGCTGGAGCAGCAAGCTGCGCAGGTTTTTGGAAAACACCTTGATCGCCTGGGCTTCCGCTTTTTCAGTCAATTCATTGCGGATATCCCGCGCCACGGAGGGAGCGATTAGTCTCTTGTACCCGTCCCTGATCGCCCTGTCAACATAATCCGTGGTTGCAGTCCCTTCTTTTAAGAACCTGCCGCTTATCCATTTAATAATAGGACTTTCATCCACTTCAACGGACACACTCAGCACTTCTTCCCGCTCGCCCCTGTTTATGGCCAGCACCCGGTGCGGGACTATTCTGCTTACCGGTTCTTTATAATCGTAATAGTTGCGGTATGTTTTGTCTTCTGCCGTGTTGCGCCCGCTGGTGACCAGCCACCCCGACCGCCGGGTTTGGTTGCGCACCCAGCTGCGCACGTCGGCGTCCTCGGCGACATTCTCAGCGACTATGTCGCACGCTCCGTGCAGGGCATCTTCAACTGTGGGGACTGCTTCGGATATATAGGACAGGGCCTCCTCCTCGGGACTGCCTGACCTGGGGAAGGACAAGAGGTATGCGGACAGAGGTTCGAGACCATTTTCCCTGGCGACGCTGGCCCTGGTTTTGCGCTTGGGTTTGTAGGGCAGGTATAAATCCTCCAGCTTCGAGAGTTTGGTGCAGCTGATGATTTTGGCCTGAAGCTCTTCGGTGAGCTTGCCCTGCCCGTCAATGAGGCGGATTATTTCTGCCTTCCGCTGTTCCAGGGCTGTGTAGTGCTTGTTGTGCTCGTCAATGCTGCGGATTTGTTCTTCGTCCAGCTCGCCTGTCTGCTCTTTGCGGTAACGGGCAATAAAAGGGATGGTGTTGTCTGCCAAAAGCTTAACCGTATGCTCCACTTTATGCCGTGAAATACCGGTTTCTTTTGCTATGATCGCGATAATGTCAACCTGATTTGTATTCAATCTCTAACCCCTTTTTATAAACATTCTTTTGGACAATCTATATTTTACATAAACATTGAATCAGTCACAAGTACCACGCCATTTTTTCGGAAACTGAAAAAAGCCGGTTCGCCGGTGAGGTAATCAAGGAAGCCGGATGTCTTGAACGATGATGTTGCTCCCTTGGAGGTTGTGCGCACTGTCCGGAAGCAGACGTCTGAGATGTAGCTGGAGAAGGTTGAAACTGTGGCGGCAGGCGTTTGGGGTTTGGGGCCGGGCGCCTGGGCTCTTTTGGCCCAGGTTGCCGGGGAACTGTCAGGCGCTGTCGGCTGCACCAGGCCCACCCCGGAATATGGTGGACCTGAAGGGAACAAGCCCTAATGAGACAAAAAGAACGTCCCCTTGTCTCACAAAAATGAGACAAAAAGAACGTCCCCTTGTTTCACTATCCTGGCCTGTTAGTTTTGCGGGTAGGAGGTTGGAGTCCAATTGGCCCCTCATAATGCCAGGTGATATTATACGTATTGCCGATCCTCAGCGTCTCCCCGCCTGTAGGAGCGGTAAGAAGAGAACCTGCCGAGGTGGGCGCCGCCAAAAACAGCATGATGACAATCGCCAGGACC
>CAZPXL010000141.1:0-5846 GCA_964591005.1 uncultured Eubacteriales bacterium | reverse complement strand
GGACGGTTCTCGACTGTCGCATTTTAAAGCGGTACAAGGGGACGAATCTCTTGTACCGCTTATTGTATGCAGCTTCACTACAGGAGACGGTTCTTCAGTACCATTTTTGCACACAATACTAGCTGAGTCATTCCTGATTGGTTTAAGAATTTCATAAAGCTAACCTGTCTGTTCATCTCTCATGCAGACCAGGGGGTTAGCGCATATGTAGGAAGGAAAAACAGCCATAAAAATCAGAGCTTTTATTGAACGCCACCCAGTTGCCGCCTATTTTATAACGGCCTATACAATTTCCTGGGCAAGCATCAGCCTGGCAGCTGCACCAAAGTTCTTCCGCGGTGAAACCCTGCAGCTAGCAGATGCAATGCTGATGTTCCTGTCGATGCTGGCCGGGCCCAGCATCGCCGGTATTGTCATGACAGCTGTCACCAAGGGAAAAAACGGCCTGGGGGAACTGTTCTCCCGCATGGGCCGGTGGCGAGTTGATTTACGCTGGTACGCCGCGGCGCTTCTCATCCCCCCGGTCCTCATCACGGCGGTCCTCCTGACTCTAAGCACCCTTGTATCTCCGGACTTCACGCCGGGTTTTAATGCGCTGGGCATCATGATCGGCCTTGTCGCCGGTTTTTTTGAAGAAATAGGCTGGACCGGGTTCGCCCTCCCCAGGCTGCAGCAAAAATACAGCGCATTGGGCGCCGCTCTCCTGATCGGGGTGCTCTGGTCGTCCTGGCACCTGTTGGCTGACTACCTTGGCTCTTCCGTTACTCTGGGAGCGTTCTGGCTGCCTCACTTTTTCGCAATGATGATTTTGGCCATGACCGCCATGAGGGTGCTCATTGTCTGGGTCTATAACAACACAAAAAGTGTTTTACTGGCCCAGTTGATGCATGCAAGCTCAACAGGGTTTTTAGCCGGCCTGGGCCCTTCCCCCATATCGCCTGCAAACGACACGCTCTGGTACGCAATCTATGCGTTAGTCCTGTGGGCTGCCGTCGCCGCAGTTGTTGCAACACACGGGAAAGAATTACATAGATAAACGAGCAGGCAGGAGCGCCCCCGACGTCCTGCCTGATACAGCTTTTTCTTTTTTAATTGCGACACGTCCCTGCTGTCGCAATAACTTAGTAACTTGGTACCAGGTACTCGAGTCCTGCGACAGCCGAGAACCGTCCCCTTGTCGCATTTGCGCATTACGGGGCGGATTTCTTCCTGAGCTTCAGGCTCCAGTCGTCCAGGATGCTGTAGACGACCGGCACCAGGAACAGGGTGACAAAGGTGGTGGCCAGCAGGCCCCCGATAACCACGGTAGCCAGCGGGGCGTTGGTCTCGCCGCCTTCTCCCAGTCCGGTCACCATCGGGGTCATGGCCAGGATGGTGGCCAAGGCGGTCATTAATATGGGCCGCAGCCTGACCCTGCCGGTCTCTGCCAGGGCGGCGGTCCGCTCCATGCCCGAAGCAATCATTTGTTTCAGGTAGTCAATATAGACAATGGCGTTGGCGACAGCAATCCCCACCAGCATGATCAGCCCGATAAACGCCGAGACACTGAAGCTTCTCCCCGTCAGCAGCAGCGCAAAAATGATACCGATCACCGCGCCGGGCAGGGAGAACAGGATCACGAACGGGTCTCTGAAGGACTCGTACTGTATCACCAGGACCACGTATACGAGCAGGACCGCCATTATAAATGCCAGCAGCAGGCTGCCAAAAGATTCCGTCATCTGCTCATTGGCCCCGCCGAAGTCGATGGTGTAGCCGGCGGGGAGCACAATATCCGCGAGCTGTGCCTGAATATCCCTGGTAACACTGTTCAAATCCCTGTTTAACAAATCGCAGGAAATGGTCGCCTGGCGGGACTGGTCCTGACGGTCAATCTGCACCGGTCCGGTTGACAATCCAAAACTGGCGATTTCAGACAACGGTATGCTGCTGCCCTGGGCGGTGAGGATCTGTATCTGTTTCAGGGTCTCCATATCACTGGTTTCGCTTGCGGTACTGGTTACCCTGATATCGATTTCGTCCCCCTCGATGCGTAATCTTGAAGCTGCTGAACCGCTAATGGCAGTCCTGATTTCGTTGGAAACCTGAACCGGCGTCAGCCCAAAAAACGCGGCCCGCTGGCGGTTGATCCTTACCTGCACTTCGGGATTTCCGTCCGCCACTGAGGATTTTACTTCACGGGTTCCGGGGACCTTTTTTACAATGCCTTCAATCTCCTTGGAAATACGGCGGAGTGTATCGAGATCATCACCCTGGAGGTTGATTTGGACGGCGCTTTCGCTGCCCATAGACATCTCTTCGCTTACGCTTACCGACTTTTTAACACCGGACATGTCACTGAGTGACTGCCTTATTTCTTCAGCCACCTGCTCCGCCCCTGGACGTTCACCCTTGGGAAGCAGCTGTACGCTGAAAGTGGCTGTATTGGATGTACCGCCTTGTATTGACATCATCCCTTCGCTGCCGATCCTGGTATATACGATATCGACAGCAGGATTGCCGAGCAGCTTCTCCTCGGCTATCATGGCTATTTTGTCCACATCCTCAATGATTGATCCCTTGTCTGCTTCGATATTAACCGCAATACTACCGGAATCAGAGGCCGGCATAAACTCAGCGCCGACCAGGGGAAGCATACACAGGGATAAAACGATTAAGCCCGTCACGCCGATTATGACTCTGCGCCTGTGGCCCAGGGCCCATAGGATTGCTGTTTTATATTTTTCGCCCAAACCGTCCAGCCAGTCTCCCAGGCGGTGGAACTTGCTGCTGATAAATCCGCTGCCCCCGCCTTTTCTTTCCATGACTTTGTCTGTCAGCAGGCGGGATGACATAAACGGGACCACCGTCAGGGATACCAGCAGGGAACAGGCGATGGCTATAGCAATGGTAAAGGCCAGCGGCCTGAACATGACCCCCGCGATCCCCTCTGCAAAGCCAATGGGCAGGAACACCATAACCATAGTCAGGGTGCTGGCCAGAACCGCCCCGCCCACTTCAACAGTGCCCTTCTGGGCGGCTTCTCCTGCAGGCAGGCCAAGGCTCCGGTGGCGGTAAATATTTTCGAAAACCACGATGGAGTCGTCGATCATTCGCCCCACCCCCAGGGCCAGACCCCCGAGGGTAATGATATTCAAGGTGCTGCCGTTATAAAACATCACGATAAAAGTGGTTACCAGCGACAGGGGTATGGCAATGCCGACAATGGCCGTACTGCGCAGGTTGCGCATAAACATGAAGATAATCAGGACTGCCAGAATGGCTCCCTCGACCAAGGTCCGGGCAGTACTGCCAATAGATTTATTGATATAATCCGACTGGTCCATAAGGTAATCCACATCTATTTTGCCGCCGATTTCGGCCTTGATTTTATCCATTTCTTTTTTTACATTTTCACAGGCTGAGACAGTGTTAGCGTCGGTCCCTTTCTGGCACAGGATGCTTACCGCGGCCCTGCCGTTAACACGGCTGATTTGTTCTGCCTCTTTATATCCTTCACTGATTTCCGCAATTTCTTTAAGCTGGATTTTACTGCCGGTGGAAGTAGTAAGGGCCACCTCTCCGACGTCATCAACGCTTTCAAATTCCTGCAAACTGCGGACAAAGTATTTCCGTTCTCCAAAGGAGATGTCCCCGCTGGACATGTTGTAATTCTCCGCGGCCAAAACACTGGTTACCTGGCTGAGGCTCAAGCCGTAATTCTGGGCCTTCACCGGGTCAACGGCCACTTTGATTTCACGCTGACGGCCTCCCAGAATGCTTACCGAAGCTATTTCCGAGATGCGTGACAGCCGGGGTTCAATGTCATCTTCGGCAATGCTCTGCAATTGCGCCAGGGACAGCTCGTCGGAACCAATGGCAACCGCGATGACCGGCATCATGTTCAGGTCCATTTTCATCACCTGGGGTTTAGCCGCGTCTTCCGGCAGATAGCTTTCAGCCATCGAGATTTTATCACGGAGATTGGCCATGGCAGCGTCCATATTGGTCCCATAGTTGAAGCCGATCAGGACCACGGACGAACCGGACCTGGATTGGGATATTAGTATATCGATGTCACTGACCGTGGCCACCATATTTTCAATTGGTTTGCTGACCTGCTCCTCGATTTCTTCAGGGCCGGCCCCGCTGTAGCTGGTGACAACAGCCACGTAAGGCAGGTCCATTTGCGGCATCAGGGCAACAGGTATCTGGGCCAGGCTCATCACACCGATCAGGATAATCGCCGTAATCAGTATGATTACCGTGGCCGACCTGTTTATTGCAAACTGGGCAATTTTCCTGATCATTGAGCATTTCCTCCATCAACAAAATTCAGCGCGCTGTTTTCATCAATGAGGGTATTGCCCCTGGTGACAACTCTTTGCCCCACCTGAAGGCCGCCGGTTATTTCGGTATAGTCGCCGTCATTCAGCCCGGTTTGGACTACAACGGCCTGGGCCCGGTTTTCCTCGTTTATAACATAGACGGTATTCTCGCCGCTTTTCGGCAGGACCGCGACCATGGGAATGCCGATGACTCCTGTCCGGCTCTGCGTCCCGAGCATAACCTCGGCAAACATGCCGGATTTCACCTGTGCCGCCGCATCATTGGAAAGGGAAACCTTTACCGGATAAGTGCGCGTGACCTGGTCGGCGACAGAGGCCACGCTCTTGACCGTGCCTGTCAGCGGTTCTTTGCCGATGGCGTCGATCTTCACCTTGACTTCCGTACCTGCCTGAACAGACGAGATATCCGCCTCACTTACCTTGACTTCAATTTCCAGATCAGCGGTATTGTTTATAACGGCAACAGGGCTCTGCATGCCGGCCATATCTCCAACCTTTACATCAACCCGCCCAACTACACCGTCCATGGGACTGGTTATCTGACAATCGGACAGGTTCTGCATGGCCATGCTGAGCGCGGCCTGGGCCTGGGCTACGCCCGCCTCCGCGGCGCCGGTGTTGAGCGCGTCATATTGAGCCTTGGCCGCTTCCAGCGCCTGGTCGGAAACAGCATCGGCATTATGCAGCTCCAGCATGCGGTTATAATTGTTCAGGGCCGTCTGCCGCTGGACTTCGTTGGCGGCCAGCGCGGCTTTGGCAGACGCCACCGCTGCTTCAGCCTGCCGGACGGCTATATCCATCTTGCTGCTGTCCAGGCTGACAATGACCTGCCCCTGGCGGACCGCCTGCCCTTCGGTCACATGGACCGCTGTAACCCGGCCTGACAGCTTGGGCATCACCGCTTCTTCATTGCTGCCTTTAACCCTGCCGGAATAGCCCGCATATTTTGTAATATCCATAGTTTTTACTATTGCCGTTTCGACGTTTATGACATCCGGTGCCGCCTCTTCTTTCTGTTTGCCGCCACCCCTTACTGCTATTAGCAGCACGACGGCCAGTATAATGACCAGAGCTATTATGACATTACGACGATTTGTTTTCACCCAAAATCCTCCTCTTAAAATCTGAAAAGATAATTTGTAATAAGATTTATGGAATAATACCTTATACTACCAACCGGTTACTCAACTAACTTTTAAACGCCGGTTCCCCTAAACTCTTGCTGCCCTGCGCCTTATTACCTCCTTATTTCCGGCCTGCCGGTCAATTTCATTTTTCAAAAAAGATCAAATCTATTTTGGCTGCACGCACGTTCCCATGCCAAGCTCCCTGATTTTGCTTTCACAGCTTATAATTCCGTATATGATCATCTTCCAGAACTCGGCCAGCACCTGCTTGGTGCTCAATTCGCTGCCGTCGAGGGCGAGCAGCGCCTCGACGCAAGTATGTATAATGGTCCCCAAAAGGTCTATGTCTATATCCGGCCTGATATCTCCGCTGGCTATGCCCTGCTCCATA
>CAZPXL010000140.1:0-5879 GCA_964591005.1 uncultured Eubacteriales bacterium | reverse complement strand
TTTAAGAGGTGAACATTTTGCCGGTTACTATTGGCGATACATCCGGAGAATATGTTGTAATAAAAGCACATGAAAACGGTGTGACCATTATCGGCCTTACCCGGGGAAAGGATACAAAGTTTCACCATTCAGAAAAACTTGATAAGGGTGAAATTATGATCGCCCAGTTCACCGAACATACTTCAGCTATTAAGATACGTGGCAAGGTAGAGCTGTTAACCAGGCATGGAAGCATCCGGACTGACGACTGAAGGCTCCCTCAAGTGAGACGTGAGATTTGAGACGTGAGAATTCAAAGGTGTAAGGCGGGATTTATCCCGAATTCAATTGGGGACATTCCTCAACCCTATAGGAATACTAGTGAGAGAGGCAGGTCCCCATTTTCGCTAACCGGCTGAAGCCGCACCTGCATTTCTAGCGATATACGTCTCAGGTTTCGCGCTGTATCCAGGGCATAAGCTCTGGGTATACTTATGTTGCGCAAAAAAGAGGAATAGTATGAAGATGGGTAGAAAATAAAAGGCATGCCTCAAATCATAAAGAGGAGGCTTAAGTTGTGTGGACAGTTGTATATATAGCACCAAATAAGAGAGAAGCTGACAGGTTAAAAATGCTTCTGGCCACTGAAGGCTTTTTAGTTAAGTTGAGGCTCATCGGTATTCCCCAGGCTAACAACAGCTGCTCGGTAGAAATCCTGGTCCCCGAGTCGGAAGTCGACGAGGCCATGGAAATTATTAATACAGTCTGATCATTCCCAATGCCAAGTAATGTAGTTAAGGGGTGCTTTTTTTGGTTTTAGACGCCTTTCGCAAACAAAAAAATGCCGCAGTCCAATCAGAACCGGAAAACCGGGATATTCCTGAGGGCATCTGGAGCAAATGCGGTCGCTGCGGCGAGATTTTATTGAACAAGGATTTAATCAAAAACTACAAGGTATGTCATTGTGGTTTTCACTTTAGACTGACCGTGCCGGAACGGATACAGATGACTCTGGACAGCGGGAGCTTCCGGGAGATGGACGCGGATATGCTTCCGGTCAACCCATTTGAGCTTACTGACTACGCCAACAAGTTGATTGAAGCCCGTAATAAAAGCGGCCTGAATGAAGCGGTGGTATGCGGTGAGGGAACCATTGAAAAAATTCCGGTGGTCATAGTAGTTATGGACACTAATTTTATGATGGCCAGTATGGGCACCGTGGTCGGCGAGAAAATTACCAGGGCTATAGAGTTTGCCGCCGCTGCCGGAGTGCCGCTGGTTATATTCGCAGCTTCCGGAGGAGCCCGCATGCAGGAAGGGATACTCTCTTTGATGCAGATGGCTAAAACAGTGGAGGCGCTGGCCAGGCTGAGCGAGGCGGGGCAGCTGTACGTTACCGTCATTACTGATCCCACCACCGGCGGCGTCAGCGCCAGCTTTGCAGCCCTTGGTGATATTATACTGGCCGAACCTGAATCGATGATCGGTTTTACCGGCCCCAGGGTCATCGAACAGACCATTCGCCAGAAACTGCCGGAGGGGTTCCAGCGGGCGGAGTTCTTTAAACAGCACGGATTTATTGACAAGATTGTACCCAGGCCGCAAATGAAAGAAACTCTGGCTAAAATTCTGGAATTACACCTGCAGGGGGAGAAACACTAATGGCGGCAAATTTAGAATTTGAAAAGCCGATCCAGGAGCTGGAGAACAAAATAAATGAACTGCGGAAATTTTCCAATGATAAAGGCATAGACCTGTCAAATGAAATAGCCATCCTGGAAAAAAGGGCTATGGAAGTAAGAGAGTCCATATACGGCGACCTTAACTCATGGCAGCACGTGCTCATAGCAAGGCACCCGGAGCGGCCCAACACCTATGACTATATTAATTATATTTTTGAAGATTTCATAGAACTGCACGGAGACAGGTGTTTTGGCGATGACCCGGCGGTGGTGGGCGGTATCGGCCGGTTTAACGGGCGCGCCGTGACTGTAATTGGCCAGCTCAAAGGGAAAGATACCAAGGAAAACCTGGCCAGGAATTTCGGTATGGCTCACCCGGAGGGATACCGCAAGGCTATGCGCCTGATGAAACAGGCTGAAAAATTTAAGCGCCCGGTCATATGTTTTATTGACACCCCGGGGGCTTATCCCGGCATAGGCGCCGAGGAGAGGGGCCAGTTCGAGGCCATCGCCAGGAGCATATTAGTTATGTCCGCTCTCAGGGTCCCTATTATCACGGTTGTGATCGGCGAGGGGTTTAGCGGCGGAGCCCTGGGCATCGGCGTTGGAGACCGGATATTGATGCAGGAACACGCGATTTATTCTGTAATAACACCGGAGGGTTATGCCAGTATTTTATGGAAGGACTCCTCCCGTGCCCGCGACGCGGCTGAGGCAATCAGGATCATAGCCAGGGATATTCACGACCTGGGCGTGGCTGATAAAATCATACCTGAACCGCTGGGAGGCGCCCACCGCGATCCCGAAGCGGCCGCGGATCTGCTGGAAAAAGCTCTGGCTGAATCTCTGGATGAACTTCTGGTTCTGACAACGGAGGAGTTAATGGCACAAAGGTATGAAAAATTCCGTTCCATTGGAAATTTAAAATGAAAACGGGGGTCAGGCCCTTAATTATTTACGGCCTGGCCCTTTATTTGTTTTATCATTGTGAAGGGTGTCGAATGTTTTTTTAGATCAAGAGCAATATATATAGTGCAAATATTATCAGACTGGAGGTCAGGGCTGTTGCAGAGAATTGCCTTATTGACCAGCGGAGGGGACGCGCCCGGCATGAACGCCTGCATCAGGGCCGTAGTGCGCAAGGCCATCTACCACGGGCTTGAGGTTATCGGCATCAAAAGAGGATACAACGGTTTTGTTGAAGCAGATATGTTTCCGATGAACCTGGGCTCCGTGGCTGATATCATCCACAGGGGCGGGACCATTTTACATACGGCCCGTTCGGAACAGTTCCTGACTGCCGGGGGACGGGCCAAAGCGTTTGAAAATGTCAAACGCTTCGGTATCCAGGGTATTGTTGTCATCGGGGGAGACGGTTCATTTCGCGGCGCCAGTGTTTTTTACCGGGAATACGGCATACCGGTTATTGGCGTGCCGGGAACAATAGACAATGATATTCCCGGCACGGATCAGACCATCGGATTTGACACCGCTGTAAATACGGCGGTGGAAGCCATCAGCAAGATCAGAGACACTGCCTCTTCACATGAACGTACTTTTATCATTGAAGTGATGGGGAGGCATTTTGGGTATATCGCACTGGCGGCCGGCCTGGCGGGTGGGGCCGAGTCCATCCTGGTGCCGGAATGCCATTTTAATTATGATGAGATATGCGAGCGGCTGTATAGAGGTTACCGCCGCGGCAAAGTCCACAGCATTATAGTGGTCGCCGAGGGGACAGCGAGCGCCATAGAGGTAGGCCGCATAATCAAGGAGCGCACAGGTTTTGATACAAAAGTGACTATTCTTGGCCACCTGCAGCGGGGCGGCATGCCCTCCGCGGCCGACCTGATCCTGGCCAGCCGCCTGGGCGCCAAGGCTGTCGAGCTGCTCATGGCAGGGGAGGCCAAAAAAATGGTCGGCGTCAAAGCGAATGAACTGGTCGCTGTGGATATAGACGACGCTCTTTCCCAGACAAAATCATTTGACCATGAGCTTTGCAACCTGGCAATTACCTTGTCAATATAAATTATCATAATTTGGGAGGGAATCAATTGCGTCGAACAAAGATTGTCTGCACCATTGGTCCTGCCAGCGACAATATCAAGCTCCTCAAAAAACTGTTAATGGCAGGAATGAATGTGGCCCGCCTGAATTTTTCACACGGGACGCATGAAGAACACCAGCGGCGGATTAAATCAATCAGGCAGGCAGCGGAGGAATGCGGCCGGAACGTGGCAATCATGCTTGATACCAAGGGGCCGGAAATACGCCTGGGCTTTTTTAAAGAAGAGCCTGTCCGCCTCGAGGAAGGCGGCCTGGTTACCCTGACCACGGAACCGGTCAAGGGCGACAGGCAGCGCATTCCCATCACCCACGCCGGCCTGCCCGGGGATGTCCGCAAAGGCGATACGATACTCGTGGCTGACGGTCTGATTGCTATGAAAGTGTTGTCAACGTCAGAAACGGAAATACAATGTGCTGTAATGAACGGCGGGGAACTAACCAGCCAGAAAGGTGTTAATGTCCCCGGTGTTGAGATAAGCCTTCCGTCAATAACTGATAAGGACATCCAGGATATTGTCTTCGGTGTTGAACAGAAAGTTGATTTTATAGCCGCCTCATTTATCAGAAAAGCCGCAGATGTCCTCTCCATCCGGCAGATTGTCGAAGAGGCCGGCGGCAGCCTTGATATTATTTCCAAAATTGAAAGCAGGAGGGCGGTAAACAACCTTGATGATATCATCAAGGTATCTGACGGGATTATGGTGGCCAGGGGCGACCTGGGGGTCGAGATCCCCGTTGAGGAGGTGCCGCTGCTGCAGAAAACGATCATAGAGAAATGCAACCTGGCCGGCAAGCCGGTTGTCACGGCCACCCAGATGCTGGAATCGATGATCCACAATCCCAGGCCAACCAGGGCTGAGACCAGCGATGTGGCCAACGCAATCTTTGACGGATCTGACGCGGTGATGCTTTCCGGTGAAACGGCTTCGGGGAAATACCCGCTGGAATCGGTTGAGATGATGGCACGGATTGCCCGGCGGGCGGAGGCCGCCCTCCACTACGAGGAAATGCTCAGTAAAAAGGGAACAGCCACGCACAGGCAGACTGTTACAAACGCGATCAGTTACGCTACCTGCGCCATTGCTCAAAACCTGGGCGCCGCGGCGATTATTATATCAACTGAATCAGGACATACCGCTAAAATGGTTTCCAAATACCGTCCCAGGGCGCCTATCGTGGCTGTCACACCCCATGAGGAAGTGATGCGGAAGCTGGCGCTGAACTGGGGAGTAAACCCAATCATCGCTGAAGGCAGGGCCAGCACCGACGAGATGATGGACGAGGCGATTGACGCTTCATTGTGCGCGGGATTGATTAACGGCGGAGACCTGATCGTTTTCACAGCGGGAATACCGGTCGGCATAAAAGGCACAACCAACCTGATCCGCGTCCACACGGTGGGTGACATCATTTTGAGGGGAACCGGCATCGGCCACCGGTCGGTGACGGGGACTGTTCGGGTGGCTCACTCAGGGGCGGAGGCGTCGGAAAAGATGCAGCAGGAGGATATCCTGGTGGCGCCGGTAACAGGAAGCGAATATAATCCGGCCATGAAAAAGGCCGGGGCGGTGATCACAGAAATGGGCGGGCTCACCTCTCACGCGGCCATAGTCTGTTTGGAATTTGACATACCGGTGGTGGTGGGCGCCGATAATGCCACGGATATCCTCAAAGACGGAGATGTCGTCACTGTAGACGGCCAGAGGGGCTTGATTTATAGGGGCAAGGCCAGGGTATTGTAGCCATTAATAAAGTTCCCGCTCCTGGGTATCCTATTACAGGGTAGCCGGGAGGGGGAACTTTTTTGTTTGATCTGATTATAAATTTTCTTTCCAGGCTGGGTCTGGGCGGGCTTCTGGCCGGTGTCTACATTGAAGCCATGGGCCTTCCTTTCCCCGGCGGCATTATGGTCATAATAACAGGAATTTTGATCGAACAAGGCAAGCTGAATTTTCCCAGCGCTTTGCTCACGACGTTTTCCGGTTACAGCGCCGGCGCTGTAACCGCATATACAATCGGTAGGTACCTGGGGCAGCCCTTTTTTATGCGCTGCAGCAAATTTCTGCAGGTATCGCCCGAGCGATTTGAAAAAGCGCAAACCTGGCTGGACCGTTCGGCGCCGGCTTTTATTATTTTTGGGCGATTTATCCC
>CAZPXL010000139.1:0-5977 GCA_964591005.1 uncultured Eubacteriales bacterium | reverse complement strand
CCCGGTTATGTTTTGAAGGCACCCAGGAAGAGTTAAACCTGACCGCCAATACCCAACCGGCTGTATTAACAACAAGCGCAGCCTGCCTGGAAGCATTAAACGCTCTGGGAGGGCCGGTCCCCTGCGCGATGGCCGGCCACAGCCTGGGTGAATATACAGCCCTGGTGGCCGCTGGTTCTCTTTTGTTCGAGGACGCTGTCCGCCTGGTGCGCAAACGGGGTCAGTACATGCAGGAAGCGGTGCCTGTCGGTGAGGGCGGTATGGCTGCCGTTATGGGATTAGGCACTGATTTGGTGGTGGAGGCTTGTTTGAAAGCATCGGAATTTGGTGTGATCGAGGCGGTTAACCTCAACTGCCCCGGCCAAGTGGTTATAGCGGGAGATACAGCGGGCCTGAAAGCTGTCGAGCCGCTGCTGAAGGCGGTCGGCGCCAGGCGTGTGATACCGATTCCCGTAAGCGCGCCTTTTCACTCCAGCCTGATGATACCCGCGGGGAGAAGGTTGGCCGAAGATTTGAATAATGTGACCGTCAGCGATCCAAAGATCCCCGTGGTGGCGAATGTCAGCGCTGGCCTGGTCCGTTCCGGCCCGGAGGTAAAAGAGTCATTGATCAGGCAGGTTTACAGCCCCGTCCGCTGGGAAGAGTGTGTTTTAAAACTCATTTCCCTTGGCGTGGACACATTTGTAGAAGTGGGCCCGGGGAAGGTGCTCAGCGGGCTGATTAAAAAAATCAGCCGCGATGTGGCAATATTAAATGTTGAGGACAGAGCATCTTTGGAAAAAATCCTTGCTTTAACCAGGGAGGTTAGCTAAAATGATTTTGGATGGGAGAATAGCAATTGTTACCGGAGCTTCAAGGGGCATCGGTCGGGCTGTGGCCCTGGCCCTGTCTGCAAAAGGGGCTGCTGTGGTAGTCAATTACGCCTCCAATGCGGCTGCGGCGGAGGAGGTATGCCGGCAGATCAGGGATAACGGCGGCAGGGTTTTGACTTTTAAAGCCAATGTCGCTGAACCAGCCGAGGCTGCAGCCCTGGTGAAGGCCGCGGTTGACGAGTTCGGCGGTGTGGACATACTTGTAAACAACGCTGGCATTACCAGGGATAACTTCATCCTGAGGATGAAAGATGAAGACTGGGACCAGGTCTTGGGCGTCAACCTGAAGGGGGCTTTTAACTGCACGAAGGCGGCTGCAAAGGTTATGATTAAGAACCGCTCCGGCCGGATTATAAACATCAGCTCCGTGGTAGCTTTAATCGGCAATGCCAGTCAGGCAAATTACTGCGCGGCCAAAGCCGGCTTGATCGGTTTAACAAAGGCCATGGCCAAGGAACTGGGCCCCCGCAATATAACGGTTAATGCCGTAGCGCCCGGTTTTATCACCACGGAAATGACGGTGAGCCTGCCCGAAGAAGTTAAAGAAGCGATGCTATCCCAGATCCCCTTGAAAAAGTTTGGAGGGCCTGAGGAGGTAGCACAGTTAGTGGCTTTTCTGGCTTCGGACGCCGCAGGTTATATCACTGGCCAGACTATTGCGGTGGACGGCGGTATGTCCTGTTCCTGAGTATAAATTTTTTAAACACTGGAAGGGGGTGAACTGTTAAAATGGCGATAGTAGACAAGGTTAAAGCACTTATAGTTGAGCAGTTGGGCGTTGAAGAAGATGATGTGAAGATGGAGTCGTCTTTTGTAGACGACCTGGGGGCTGACTCCCTGGATATCGTTGAACTGGTTATGGCTCTTGAAGAGGAGTTTGAACTGGAAATCCCGGACGAGGACGCTGAAAAAATCCGTACGGTTGGTGAAGCGGTTAAATATATCCAGGACCACCAATAAAAATTTTGTCATACATAAGTCCCGGAGGGCAACCACGGGACTTTATTGCAGAGGGGGGTAATTTTTTGCTAAAACGGGTTGTAATTACCGGCCTGGGAATAATATCTCCGGTGGGAACTGGTATTGAACCGTTTTGGAGTTCTCTGACCGCCGGTGTTTCCGGAATCGGGCCGGTAACGAGGTTTGATCCGGCTCATTTTAGCACTAAAATAGCGGGTGAAGTGAAGGATTTTGAGCCAACCCGTTATATCGATAAAAAAGAAGCAAGGCGTATGGACCGTTTCACCCAGTTTGCTGTAGCCGCCACGGTTATGGCTGTGGAAGACGCCTCGCTGAATTTTGAGGAAGAAGACAAAGACCGGATTGGGGTTATCCTGGGCTCCGGGGTAGGCGGCATTGAAACAATGGAAGAGCAGGCCAGGGTGCTGGCTGAAAAAGGCCCCGGGCGGATCAGCCCGGTATTCGTGCCGATGATGATTGCCAACATGGGCGCGGGACAGGTGGCGATCAGGTACTGCCTGAGAGGGCCGAACAGTACCAGTGTTTCAGCCTGCGCTTCAAGCAGCAATGCTATCGGGGACGCGTTTAAGGTGCTGCAGTACGGACGCGCGGACGTGATGATCACCGGAGGGGCCGAAGCGGCTATTACACCGCTGGCGATGGCGGGCTTCATCCAGATGAAGGCTATGTCGACCAGAAACGAGGAGCCGGAAAAGGCCAGCAGGCCTTTTGATATGGAGCGGGACGGCTTTGTGATCGGAGAAGGAGCAGCCATACTTATTTTAGAAACACTTGAACACGCCCGGAAAAGAGGCGCCAGGATTTACGCTGAAGTAGCCGGCTACGGCAGCACCTGTGACGCCTATCATATGACAGCTCCCGACCCGGAAGGGCACGGCGCCGTCAACTCAATGAGAGAAGCCCTGGCGGACGCGGGTATCAAGCCGTCTGAAGTGGATTATATCAACGCTCATGCAACCGCGACGCCTCTTGGAGATAAGGCTGAAACCCTGGCCATAAAAAGTGTTTTCGGCGGTCACGCCGCGAAAGTCGCAATCAGCTCGACCAAGTCGATGACCGGCCACCTGCTGGGAGCCTCCGGCGGGCTGGAAGCGATGGTATGCGTTCTGGCCATCGGGGAAGGAATAATTCCGCCCACAATAAACTACGAGCAGCCGGACCCGGACTGCGACCTGGATTATGTTCCCAATAACGCCAGGAAGGCTGAAGTTGATGTGGCGCTTTCTAATTCCTTTGGTTTTGGCGGGCATAACGCCACGCTTGTATTCAAGAAGTATAAGGAATAGTTTTGATCGCAGCTACTGGAATAATTTTTAATTCTTTATATAAAGGAAGTTTTATTGCGTCATCTCAAAAACCCTTTACCGGGTGGTGCTCAGGTGTTTAAAAACAGGGTTTGCCTTGAAGCGCTCAAAAAAAGACTGGCTGTGGACTGGCGGGATAAAGATCTCCTTTCTCAGGCCCTTACACACAGTTCATTTACTTATGAGAGCCGGCAAATTGGTCTCGACAACAATCAAAGGCTGGAATTTCTGGGCGACGCTGTCCTGGGCCTGGCCGTCAGCGACTTTTTGTTCCGCAATTACCCTGACCTTGACGAGGGAGAGCTGACCAAAATGCGCGCGGCCCTGGTATGCGAACCTTCCCTGGCCAGGGTGGCGAGAGACCTGGAGCTCGGCTATTGCCTTTATATGGGAAAAGGTGAGGAGCGTTCCGGGGGCAGAGAGCGCCCTTCAATTCTGGCTGACGCTTTTGAGGCGCTCCTTGGCGCGCTCTATCTCGACCAGGGCCTTGCGGTTGCCAGCGCGCTGGCCCTGCGGTTCCTGGCCCCTTTAATAAAAGATGTGCTGGAGGGACGACTGGACAGGGATTACAAGACAGAGCTGCAGGAGATTGTCCAACAACGCGGCAGCGAGCAGGTCCAATATAAAATCCTCAGGGAAGAGGGGCCGGATCACCATAAAATTTTTACAGCCGGTGTGATGTATAAAGGCCAGTTGGCCGGGAGCGGAACCGGGCGTTCCAAAAAAGACGCGGAACAACAGGCGGCAAAATCTGCGTTGTTAAACAATATTGGAGGGTTAAAATAAGAGATGGGTCTATTCAGCCGCATAAAAAAAGGAAGCACCAACGGCGGGCCGCAGCAGGCGGCAGGCGCGGAAGCGCCCCGGCAGGATTCTGACGGGGACAAGCCGGGCTTTTTTGGACGTTTAAAAGAAAGCCTGACCAAGACCCGCCAGGGTTTTGTACAAAAAATTGACGTCCTGATCCACCGCGGCAGGATTATCGATGAAGACCTGTACGAGGAACTGGAAGAAATACTGGTGCAGGCCGACGTGGGTGTTAACACAGCCATGGAACTGGTGGAAAGGACGCGGCGCACCGTTAAGGAAAGGCGTCTGGATGATGCCGGGGAACTGAAGGATATCTTGAAGGAACATATCAGGGATATGCTGGGCAGTGATACAGCGCCTTTAAATATAAGCGGAGAAACTCCCACAGTGATGATGGTGGTCGGTGTTAACGGAGTGGGAAAGACCACTACTATCGGCAAGATGGCTTACCAGTTTAAATCAGATGGCATGAAGGTGCTTATCGGGGCCGCCGATACCTTTAGAGCAGCGGCCATTGACCAGCTGGAAGTATGGGCTGAACGGGTCGGGGCGGATTTAATAAAACACCGGGAGGGCGCCGATCCGGCCGCGGTGGCGTTTGACTCCCTGCAGGCGGCAAAGGCCCGCCGGGCGGATCTCCTGATTATAGATACCGCGGGCAGGCTCCATACAAAAACCAACCTGATGGAGGAGTTAAAAAAAATAAGCCGTGTTTTAAACCGTGAAATAGCAGACGCTCCTCACGAGGTGCTTCTGGTGCTGGATGCTACCACAGGCCAGAACGCCGTTAACCAGGCCAGGCTTTTCGGAGAGGCCGTCGGTGTGACCGGCATTGCGTTGACAAAGCTGGACGGGAGCGCAAAAGGGGGCATTGTTATCGCCATTAAACAAGCCCTGGATATTCCCGTTAAGTTAATAGGCATAGGAGAAGAGCTCGAAGACCTCAGGCCTTTTTCCCCGGCGGATTTTGTAGACGCCCTCTTTGCGGAATAAAAGTTATTTGATCAAACGCCGCTTATGCGGTTCATTTCTAATGGCTGAACAAACTTATTGGTTCAGTTTTTTTTCTGCACAAACCAATATAGGCCTGATGCCTCTTTTCCAGGGGTCGGGGCACAGGCCGGCCGCTCGGTCCCGCTTCCGCTATCGCCACATGCAAGAAGAAACCCTACATAAAAATACCATGACATGGCTCTTTATATTTTTTGCCGGGCCGGTAACATTAATCTGAGAAAAGTGGAAAATCTAATATTGAGTACTGCCCGGAAGGATGGTATTGGATTGCCTGCGAATAATTATGCCTGGATAATCAGCGCCATAGTCTCCTGGATTATATTTTTTCTGCTGGTGGATTGGTCCAGAATTAAATACACAGTCTGGGGCGGCTTAATCACGTCAGCCCTGCAGCTGCTGGTTGATACCGGGGCGATGAACCTCAACCTTTACCGTGTGGAAAGCTTGTATATGATATTGACATCGTCAGCGTTTTTCACCTTTGGTATAGTTTTCACCATTGGCATTCTGTATGCCCAGACCCTGCCTGAAAACCGCTGGATGCAGGCTCTGAACATTGTGGTGGCGACAACCCTGTTCAGTTTGCAGGAAGTCCTTTTTATTAAAGCACAGGTCCTGGAGTATATTAACTGGAGCCATCTGGCCAGTGTTTTTGTAAACATACTGGTGTTTATCAGCTATACCTGGATTATTGATTCACTGGGAATTAACCGGGCCGGCAAAAAAAGAGGGGGGTACAAGCTGCTGTGAGCCTGCTGGAATTCTCCCTGTACACTATTTTGATCGGCATATTTGTTTACGCCTGGTTTAAATACTTGTGCGGTTTATAAGAGATGATGTGCCATGTCCCTGCTTGGAAATCCGTCCGGAGCAGTGTTCTTGCTGCAAAATCAATGCCTTAATGCAAAATAAAAACCTTAAAAAGGTGGGTGTTTTTATGGCAGTGTGCATGTTGTGCAACAGCCTGGCATCAGTTGAAAAATACTGCCCTGAATG
>CAZPXL010000138.1:0-6048 GCA_964591005.1 uncultured Eubacteriales bacterium | reverse complement strand
GTGGACGGCGTGGTCAGGGAAGGATATTCCGCGGTGGACGAATCCATGCTGACCGGGGAAAGCGTGCCGGCAGATAAGAAAGCCGGGGACGAAGTGACCGGCGCCACTATCAACAAGCTTGGCACCTTCAAGTTCGAGGCGACCAGGGTGGGTAAAGATACCGCCCTGGCCCAGATCATTAGAATCGTGGAGGAAGCCCAGGGGTCGAAAGCGCCGATCCAGCGCATGGCTGACATTGTCTCCGCTTATTTCGTCCCGGCGGTAATCGGCGTGGCCCTGCTTACCTTTTTGTCCTGGTTTTATCTCGGCGCCCCCGGTGATTTCACCAGGGCCATGTTAAACTTCACCGCTGTCCTGGTGGTTGCCTGCCCCTGCGCCCTGGGCCTGGCCACACCCACTTCAATAATGGTGGGCACCGGCAGGGGCGCTGAATACGGCATCCTGATCAAGGGCGGCGAATACCTGGAAAGAACCCACCAGCTTACCACTGTCGTGCTGGATAAAACCGGCACCATAACCAGGGGAGAGCCTTCTTTCACGGACCTGGTCCCCGCGCCCGAATATAAAGGGCGGGAGGACGAGCTGCTGGAAACTGCCGGCCGGGCGGAGAAAAATTCCGAGCACCCCCTGGCCCGGGCTATTGTGAGTCACGCCAGGGAAAAAGGCGCCAGCCTGGATGATCCGCAGCGGTTCACGGCCGTACCGGGACACGGGGTGGACGCGGATATCGACGGGCTCAGGATATTGCTGGGTACCAGGAAAATGATGAAAGACAACGAGGTCGAGGTCAGCGCGCTGGCCGGGGATATCGAAAAGCTTGAAGAAGAGGGCAAGACCGCCATGTTCATGGCCCTGGACGGAAAGTTGGCGGCAGTTATCGGCGTGGCGGACACGATCAAGGAGAGTTCGCAGGAGGCCATAGACCGGCTCAAGAAGATGGGTATTGAAGTTTGGATGCTTACCGGTGACAACAGGCGCACCGCTGACGCTATCGCCAGACAGGTTGGTATAGATAATGTGCTGGCGGAAGTGCTGCCCGAGGACAAAGCGGGGCAGGTGGAGAAACTGCGCCGCCAGGGCAAGGTCGTCGGCATGGTGGGCGACGGTATCAACGACGCCCCGGCCCTGGTCACCGCCGACATCGGCTTTGCCATCGGCACGGGTACCGACGTGGCCATCGAGGCCGCGGACATTACGCTGATGCGGGGCGACTTGAGGGGAGTCCCGGCAGCCATCAGCCTATCCCGGGCCACGATCAGGAACATCAAGCAGAATTTGTTCTGGGCGCTGTTTTACAATACGGTGGGCATCCCGGTAGCGGCCCTGGGCCTGCTCAACCCGGTGCTGGCCAGCGCGGCCATGGCTTTCAGCTCGGTGTCTGTCGTGAGCAACGCCCTCAGGCTGCGCCGTTTTAAGCCGGATTTGGCATAAAGATATCAGTGTGTCAGTGTGTCAGGGGGACGGGGTTGTTGACACACCTTTGGGTGTGTCAACAACCCCGTCCCCCTGACACAACTGGAGCGGCTGGTCTTTTTTATTAAAAAGTAAAATTTATGTTTATAAACTTAATTTATGCAAATAATAACTTTTGAGGAGGTGATATACAATGCTATCAAAACAAAAGCTGCAGTCGTGCATACAAAACTGCCAAACAGCGGCCAGCGATCTCAGGACCATGGCCGCGGACGCCCAGAGCCCCGCGAAGCAATCACTGGACCAGGCATATACGTCCATTGACACATGCATTAAACAGTGCCAGGACGCGCTAACAAAGATATAATATAATTTTGAAATGCAAGAGGAGCCCGTTGTTATGCGGGCTCCTCATAGTTTACCTGTTACTACAGCATGGTAAAAATCAGCAGCAAGAATATGCCGTATATTGCGACAGGGTAAATCATGTGTCTGGCCTTGAGTTCCTTTTTACTGGTAATCAGGTAGATTATGATGCTTGAAAGCAGTGCCAGAGCGGCGCTTATAGCGGCCAGGGTCGAGATCGACCACGGTGTCAGCAAAATGCCGATAGTCGGTATGATCGAACCCTGAAAAACCATGGCCCCGGTGATGTTGCCCATGGCCAGGGTGTCCTTGCCCCCCTTAACCCAGATGATGCTGTTGAATTTCTCCGGCAGTTCGGTGGCGATGGGCGTAATGATGATGGACAGGATCAAGGCCGGCATCATCACTGTCGTTGCCAGGTTGCCGAGGGCGTCCACAAAATAATTTGCGCCGCCGGCTATCAAACCAAGGCTTATAATCACCTGTACGATAATGATCGACAGGGGCGGCTCTTCGCTTTTTTTCCACAGGTACAGCGGTGGTATATCCAGCTCGGACAGGGTATCCCCGTCCCCCAGGGTTTTGAATACGTAATACCCGTAACCTGTAACCAGCACCAGGGCAATGGGTATCTTAATCATCATGTAAGGGATAAAGGCTGCCGCTGCCGCCAGGGAATAGAAGCAGATAAAATATTTCAGGTCTCTCATCACGATCGACCGCTTAACGTCAATACAGCTGTTGCCGCGGCAGAATACCATCTTGGAGACGCCTACCACGCCGAAAGCCAGTGTGCTCAGCATAAAGGGTGCGCCCAGAATCGCTCCAATCCCCACTTCAGTCGCTGTCCCGGCGGGAGCGAAGAGGATGGCGATGAGAGGGACCATGGTCTCCGGAAGCGCTGTCCCAACCGCCGCCAGGACACTGCCGACGGCTCCCTCGGAGAGATTCAGCTTCTTGCCCATCCATTCTATTCCGTTAGTGAATATTTTTGCGCCGGCCAGGATCGTAAGCAGCCCCGCGGCCAGCACCAGGATACTGGTGGTTCCCATTCTAAAAACAACCCCTTGTCCACATTGATATAAATGAAAAGACCCCCGCATCTTTCTAATAAAGAAAATACGAAGGTCTTGCCTAACCGTTTCGGGTTTGCAGAAACCGGGTATCGCTACCGTGATGACGGCTCCTGCTCCGGGTATAACCCGGTGGCTACTCCCCTTGGATCTCAATCACCTTAACATATTATCACAGCAATTGGTACGCTAGTCAAGCACTTTGTTGTTCCTTATGACAAACAATATTATCACTCATATAGCTTTAATCGCGATATTAATATCCGGGAATATAAAGATAATCTCTGAAATTGGCTGTATGAAATTAACAAACTTTGAAGGCCCATTGGGTACATGAGGGAGTAAATGTTACGGCGCGCCGCAAGTGCGACAGGAGAACCGTTCCCTTGTCGCACCCAAGGTAAGATTTAACAAAATTTTTACGGAAAACTAATAAATTTTTAAGCAATATTTAATAAGATTAACACTGAGCAGTAATATGAAAGCTTTTTACAGGCCGCCGAACCAAATTTTGGCGGCAGCCGTCTGATGTTTAAAGCGGATTTGTTTATTAAAATTTAATTAACAGGGAGAGATGGAAATGGGTTTTTTGCCGAGAATTAATGCAAAAGCGATTTTAGCCTGGCTGGTATTAAGCATCTTTATTATGCAGCCGGCAGTGGCGCTGGCAGAATCCCCCGCGGATTTGCCGGCGGTAAAATTGAACGTGGATGCCGCCGCGGGAAATCCGGCTCCGGCTAATACAGGAGAGCGGGCTGCAGTCGGCCTGGAGCAGGCGATCAGGATCGCCAGGGAAGCATTTGACGTGCCGGAAGGTCTCAACGAATTTTCAACAGGGTTTGACCAGAGTGACAGCGGGTCGTTCTGGAACCTGCGCTGGTACCGTTCCAGCGACCCGGGCGGCGAGATGAACGTGCGCGTAAACAGCGAAACGGGAGATATCTGGAGTATGGGGCAGTGGGTACCAACGCTGCCCGGCCAGGAATACCAGGGGCTGCCCAAGTACTCCAGGGAGCAGCTTGAGAGCACCGCAGCGGTGCTGGCGGCAAAGCTGCAGCCGGAGCGATTTAAGTTTGCCAGGCTGCAGCCGGCCCGTGATTATGAATACCAGCCGCTCCCCCTGGTCAAGCGCGGCCCGGTGGAGTACCAGTATGAATACTCCAGAATAATTAACGGTTTTCCTTTCACAGAGAATGGAATGAGTGTTGCAGTAAGCGGTGACACCGGCCAGGTAACCAGGTTTGACCTGCGCTGGGATGATTCCGGGGGATTTCCCGCCACTGCCGGCATGATCAGCCAGCAGCAGGCCGAACAGATCTTCCGGAGTGAAGCCGGACCCGAATTATATTATTTCCGGGACCGTGTTCCGGGCGGCAAAAAAGTGTCCCTGAAGCTGGTTTACCGGCTGCCGGGAAATCAGGATCGGGCAGTGATAGACGCCCTTAACGGCAAGGTTCTCAGCAGGGAGGACGAATTCTACGGGTATTATGACATGGGTGCCGGCGGCGGCAGTGATATAAAGATAACCAACAGCCAGGCGCCCGTCCCGCTTTCCCCCATGGAGCAAATTGCTGTGGAGGAGGCCAGGAGCCTGCTGTCAAAAGATAGGGCCATGGAGTTGGCGAAGGCTGCCGTGAAGGTTTCCGGGGAATTCGTCCTTACTAACAGCAGGCTGGAGCAGGACTACATGTTCAACGACTTAAAAACCTGGCATTTTAGCTGGGAGGCCGGCAGCGACGCTGAACGAAAAATGATGGACATAGCAGTGGACGCCTCCAGCGGTGAGCTGATTTCCTTTTATACCGGCTCCTACCGGCCTTTTTACGAGCCCTCAAAATCCCAGGAGGTCAAATACAGCCAGGAAGAAGCTCTTAAAATTGCCGGGGACTATATCAAAAAAATCCAGCCCGCCAGGTGGAGCGAGGTAGTTTACAATAACTCCAGAACCGATTACTATCCCTTGGTTGACAAGGTGGGGACAACGCAGCCCAGCTCGTACAGTTTTAACTGGGTCCGGCAGGCCAGGGGCGTGCAGTTTCCGGATAACGGGTTCAACGTGGCTGTGGACAGCGCCACGGGGGAAATCACCAGTTACCGGATGACCTGGTGGGATGTTGAATTTCCCGGCCAGCAGGGTGTCATGAGCCGGGAGGAGGCAACTGCCATATACCTTAAAGAAGCTCCTTTAAGCGCGGCGTACCTGCGCATTTGGGGGGGACCGCTTTACTCCAAGAAAAGCGAGGAAGGCGAAGTCCACCTGGTTTACCATACAGCCAGACAGAACTTTGCCATGCTGGACGCCTTTACCGGTCAACTGCTTGATTACAACGGAAATGCCGTCACCCCGTCTTATATTAATCAAAAGTTTGACGACATAGACGGCCATCCCTCCCGGGAAGCAGTGGAACTGCTGGCACGGTCGGGGATCGTCGCGGCCGGCGGTAAATTCCGCCCGGATGACGCTGTTACCCAGGCTGAACTGATCACGATGCTGGTTAAAAGCAGCGCGCAGGTTCCCGTGCCTGTGGCCGGGGTTGGTGCCGCCGGAAAAGAGCCGTGGTATAAGCAGTATTACGAAATGGCGGCCCGTTTGGGCATCATCCAGGCCGGGGAAAACCCGGACCCGGATCTGCCTGTCACCCGCGAGGTCCTCGCCCGCCTGACCATCCACACTATGAATTTATACAAAATGGCCAGGCTGAGCGATATCTACGTTTTGGACTTCAGCGACGCCGGTGATATAACCGGTCACCTGAGGGGGCATGTGGCGCTGGCAGCAGGGCTTGGCCTCATCGAGCCGGTTGACGGGCAGTTCAGGCCCAAAGCCGTGGTCACCAGGGGCGATGCCGCGGAAACGCTGGTCAAGATGTTAAAAAGCAACTAACTATAAAAGCCGGGGCTGAAAACAGCCCCGGCTTTGGTGTCAGGGGGACGGGGTTGTTGACAACCTCTGTTTTTTGAAACCCATAAAATACAACATAGGTCAGAAAAAGGATATAATGTCATATATGCAGTCATCGTATTCCTTCATCCTTAGGGGTTCCGTAGATCTCAATCAGCCTTGCAATTCCATATGCAATAAGCGCATAAACAATCATGGCTATAATGGTGGTAGGCTCCAGAACCGACTTGGTTTCGATTCCTTCAGTTACAGCAGATCTAAAAATACCATTGAAGGGAGCTATGAAAACGCCTG
>CAZPXL010000137.1:0-6065 GCA_964591005.1 uncultured Eubacteriales bacterium | reverse complement strand
GGAAAATATAAACAAAGACAGGACAAAAGCTGCAGTTTTGATGTCAAGTGCAGCGCTTACCCCTCTTATCTTTATCTGGAGCCCACCTTGAACGTGGTGGAGCACCTGGAACTGCTGGCCGGTGAGACAGGCCAGCCGCTGCTTCTGAAATACCCGCTCAAATTCCTGGATGAGATCAATACGCCGGATCGATTAAAGGCGCTGCTGGACGATCTGTCCACAGTGGGATGGCTCGGCTCAAAACTGCCCAAAACAAATTACATGATGGCATCCTGTTACCATAACTACAGCGATCTGGAGCAAAGCGGGCTCTATGCTTTTTCGCCGGAGTGGAAACAGGCGCTGTTGGAGTGGTTTTACGCCAACCAGGACAGCAGGACCGGGTACTGGGGTCCGAGGCTGCGAGGTTCCGGAGAGCTGCTTAATGAGGGCGATTTAAGCCCCACCTATAAACTCGTTAAAATGTTTGTGGACGAGCAGGGCAACAACCTCCATCCCCAATTCCCCCTGCGCTATAAAGACGGGATGCTGGCGACAACCCTCCGCAAGATTTCCGAGCCCATGCCCGAAGACGCCAACCTGGCTGAAATACATGAATGGCAGCTGACAAGGTACCACGGCCTGAAACTGCTGACATGTTATTTGTGGGACGGAGTTACCCCCGAAAACAAGAAAACGGCTAGGGCCTTCATGGAGGATATTGTGAAGAATAAGTTTGAGAAGTTCTACCTTGAGGACGAGGGCGCTTTCGCTTATTACCCCGGTTCAGAAGAAGCGACCCTGGACGGCACGGGCGACGCGATATCACTGCTTGACATTGTTGGAGCGCTGTCAAACGACCGGCAGAACTCCTTATGGGGAACCCTCGGCCCAGGCATTACCGACCTGGGCTCATGTGAAGTTTCAGAACTGCGGGAAAGCGACCTGGTAATCCTGTTAAATACTCCGGACATTAACTCGCTGCGCTTCTACCGGGCTGATCCCGGTTCCGGCAATTACACAGCCGGCGTTGTTTTCGTCAGCTACCCCCGGAGAACGCGGGTCCCGGACGTTATGGACCTGCTGCCCAAAGTTCAACAATGGGTAAACACGACGCCGCAAAACATGGGGAACTGGACTTCCAAAGAAGCGATTATACAAGAACTGAAAGCCGCTCAGACAGAGGCAGTCCCGGTTTTCAAAGGAGATCTTCCGCTTGAACTACTAAATGATGTGCTGAAAAATAACCGGGAACTGGTTGTCATTGGCTTTGATGTGCTGCAGGTCCCCAGATGCCGGCTATCAATTGTGCTGTGCTAACAAAAGCTTGTCCAGGTGACAGTGCGACAGTTGAGAACCGTCCCCTTGTCGCATTCCCTTGTCGCATTTTTTATTCGGCCAGCTTTTTTATAATCCTCAACATTTCAAGACGGATCCAGCCGCTGAAAGGCCTGATCACAGCCCAGTAGAGGAAGAACGGTATTTTGGCGCCGTAACCGTAACATAAATTCCTGGTCTCCGTGGATAGTATCAGCTTATCGCTGTTTTCTTGTTCTATGTAAAAATTCCAGGCGGATTTACAATATCCGTTATTTTCAAACCTGACAAAATCTTCTGCGCTTGCGTACCGGACTATGCCGCCGGATGGCTGCCAGAACCTGCCGCCAAATCCCATTACTACCTCTTCGTTTTTAATGTTTTCGAGAAGGATAAAACCTGAATTTATCATGTCCTTAATTGATACTCCAAGTGATGGCTGCATATATGACTGTCCTTTAAATACAAGGCCGTAGGCGCCCCGAATTTTTAGCAGGGCTTTAATCACCTTTGATTCAGCCATATCAAGCTGCCAAAAGGCTTCATAAACTTTCTCCGGCGTTGAATAAACATTGATGCTGTGTCTTTCCACAAAATGATATTGAGGCAAATAATTATCCAGCCTCATCAGTTTTCACCTCCGGCTTTCTCCAGGGCAATTTTTGCTTTATAGCGCGAATAATTGAATGACTGCCAGGGTTCAGCTTTGGACAGCCGCTGTTTTTCCTGCAGCAAATAATTCTTAACCTGGCGGGAGATTTCGGGATCACCGGACTCCGTCAAAGCAATCATATCCGGTATCGCGTCATAGGACAGGTCCCGCAGGTAACTGATATCGATCTCGCCCGTCCTGGCATACCTGTCGATGTTGGCGCTGACGATGATCTTATCCACGTTAATAAAATTCAGGACGGTATAAAACGCCAGGGCAATTACAATGTAGGCTTTAATTACAGGTATTCTGTCAAGCCACACGCGGCCAAGGGCAATCGCAAAAAACACAAACAACATGGCCATGAAATAATGCACAAAAACGCGCAGGTAGGTAAGGCCGCAGGCTTCCTCGTATAAAGACATCTTGAAGTGGGCGGAAAACAGCATGTTCAATGAAAAAAGCACCAGGAGGCCCAGGCAGCAGCGAACCGCCCTGTCAATTCCCCGGCTTTTCTTTTCAACATATATAATGCTGCACAGCAGTATACTCAGGTTTATTACAGCCACGGCAACCAGCTCAAAGAAACCCCTGCGGGCATATTCCGCATAGGTAAAACCGGCCGGAAGCAGGTGGCCCTGGCCGCCGTACAAGTAAGAGAACTGTATTATTGAAAAAAGGATGTACACAAGGTTAACCACAATTAAGACGGTTAGTACAATGACGGGGTCAATGGCCGCCGGTTTTGCGTCCTTTCCGGCTGAGGGCTGGGGAGGTTTGATATAAAAACTCCAGGCATAGCCGAAAAGGTAAAAGAAGACCAGCAGTATGACCAGACCATGGCTGGCGGCAGGCCTCAGGTCAATAAACTCCCAAAACCTTGAAAAATTGCCCAGGTAATGATTGAATACCATGTCGGCAGACGACAGCAGCGGCAGCACAATCAGCAAAACCGGCACACAAATCAGCAGGCCGGCGGCAACCTTCTTCACAGTCGACATACCGCGGCCGCTTTCCTTCGGCTTAAATACTTCCGCCGCAAATATAAAAGGCCTGGGGATGTTTTCGAGAGTCAATGGAATTGCCCGCCTGACAATGTGGCCGATTATACTCAGATCCGACCATGACAAGCTGCTGTTGGACGCTAAAATCGTATGGGCGGCAAGAAGTACCGGTATCAGCAGGAAATTAAGCGGCAGCAGCACCGGGTTGGAATATATGGCAAACGCAGCGCTCAGGGAAAAAATCGGGATAAGCAAGAACCACCCAAAATCTTTTTTCAATGAAATGGTTTTACGCCTGCTCCACCAGAAGAGGCCCAGCAAAACAAGGACATAAACAGGATATGATATCCTGGGATCCTTGTCATAAAACAAGTAATCAAAAATAATGGCCGCCGCAAGAGCCAACAATATCAACTGCAGCTTTTCTTTTTTCTGCCCGTCTGTCACTTCCATAAAACCAATACCCTCCCTATTTTGTGGTTGAAAAAGAGTGCAAAATTCAAATAGGTCCCTGCCCTGGCCCTAGTCCAGTTTTATCTGGCGCGGACTGTCCCGGCACTCCTCTTGCACGGCTTTTTCTTCCTTCAGCGCGTGCTCAATTAAACCCCGCACCGCCAGTCCCACCTGTTTTCTCGCCTCAAGCAGCGGTTCTCGCACTCCTTCCGGCATTTTGGCCAGCGCTCTTTTCTCCAGCAAGCTTTTAATTCTCCGCAGGTCTTTGACCGGGCACTCATCACATGTTTTTGCCGTCACTGTTCACACCTCCGAATTTAATTTTCAAAACGCCCGACTCCAGTTTGGCGCCCATCGCGTCCCGCCCCAGCAGTATGCGGGGCAGAAAGATATTGCGCTTGTAATCTCCCACCCTGACGGTCAGCTCATCTCCCCTCTGGGAGAGCGATATATCTCCTTTTTCCGCAAAGGGCAGCACCATTTCTAAGATATACCCGCCATCTGCCTGGCTGATCTTCTGCGACTGCCCGCGGTAAAAGAACTGCCCGGGAGGCTCCTCCCCGAAACACTCGCCGCCCATTTTTTCCAGTGCTGCGAAGCCTACCACTTCCTGCCTGAACAACGGCACGGTGAAAACAGGGATGGGGCTGAACTGGTCCTTGATATACCGCAGGTAGGAATGCTGCAGTTCCCCCCATTTTTCAAAATACCGCCCCAGGTCAACATCGGGCAGCAGGCGGTTGACGATCACAGCGTCTGTATTAAAGCCATACAAATTCAAATACATAAAACTCCTTTCGGCTTCCCGGATCACCATTTTCTCGGGGTTCACCACTATCCTGACCGAAGTGATCTCCTGGTCGGTTAAAAGGGCGTGCATTTCACCAAGTTTCTGAAACAGCTCTGCAATACTGTCGAGGGTGTCATCAGCGGGCAGGGGCACGCCCAGCAGCGGCCTGGATATAGGCCGGGCGATCTTGATCAGCGCCTTTTGCACCGGAAACATTTTTTCCAGCCACCAGCTCAAGACGCCGGGAAAGCTGAGAAGCCTTAACGTCTCGCCGGTAGGGGCGCAGTCGACGATCACCACGTCATAATCGCCCTTTTTGCAGTGGTTGAGGATCTCCAGCATGCTGAAAAGCTCCTCCAGGCCCGGGAATACGACCAGTTCTTCGGCGGTGATGTCTTTTATGTTCTGTGATATGAGCAGGGCGGACAAATATGCCTGTACCTTGCCCCATCTCTTTTCAGCGCTGAGCAGGGTGCTTATCTCCTGGACCCACAGGTTTTCACGTATTTTTTCAGGTTCGTTTTTCAACCTGAGGTCAAAAGAATCCCCCAGGCTGTGCGCCGCGTCCGTGCTCACCACAATGGTCTTTTTCCCGGCGGCGGCCGAGGCCACTGCGGTTGCGGCAGCCAGGCTGGTCTTGCCCACGCCTCCTTTGCCCGTATAAAGAATAACCCTCATTTTAACACTCCTTCCAGGTCCCGCTTAAATTACTACGTCTTGCATAAAATCCTGTCAACCAATATTTCGCATGTCGAAATATAGCCGCAAAAATTTTTGTCTGCCCCCTTATTCAATTTCAATAATTCTTCTCTTTCGCACGGTTTTTTCAGAGACCGGTTCATCCTTCTGGAACCCCAGGATTAATTTACGCAGCAGTTCCAGCGCTGTTTCGAACTCTTCAACGGTGAGAATGCCCCGTACCCTGTCGAGATTAGAAAAAAGGAGTTCCTTTAAATCCTCAATCACTTCCCCGCCTCTTTCAGTCAGGGATACTGTCACAACCCTGCGGTCATCCTCGCTCCTGCCTCTCTCCAAAAGCCCTTTTTTAACCAGGCGGTCGACGACCCCGGTGGCTGTGCTCATCGGCACTGACATACCCTGGGCCAGGCTGCTCATGGTTACAGTCTGATATTTGTCAGATATCATTAAAGCTAATAGCTCAAAAACGGACAGCGATAACTTCAGCCTGATCAGTTCCTCGGGAAAGACCACTTTTTGAATGTTATCCAGTACATATTCGTATAATTCATCGTTGCTGTACAAACATTACACCCCGCAAATATATTTCGCTTTACGAAATATCCTAAATCCAAAATATCATGCCGAAAACTCTTTGTCAAGAGGGCAGGCAAAATTTTGAGGTTTATTTGTCTTTCCAGTTCCACCACTTGAGCAGCTCGGGATCGTGGTTATCGCCGGAGGCGTAATAAACTGCGCAGCGAAAAACATACAGCATGCAGCGGTCCACCTTCATGCCCTTCTGAACGCAGTGACGGAGGTACATTTCTTCCGGGTCCTGATCTTTCAGCTCCCCGGTGGAGCGAAAGCCCAAATCATACAGGTCCCGGGCAACTGCCCGGCCAACCCCCGGTATTTGCCGGAATTGCTTTAAGACTGTCTGCCTGGCTTGCTCTGACATGCTAAAGCCCCCTGTCAAAATAAAGACACCGTGCCTACAGCATCCGGCCGATATCAAGCGCCGTGGCATAAACCATGAGCCCCAACAGTATTACCCAACCGGCTATGGCCAGGGGAAGGTGCAATCGTAAAAATTTGGGGTGGATCAACTCCAGCAAATACAGCACTATTTTTCCGCCGTCCAGCGCGGGAACAGGCAGCAGGTTGAACACCGCCAGGTTCAGGCTCAGCA
>CAZPXL010000136.1:0-6086 GCA_964591005.1 uncultured Eubacteriales bacterium | reverse complement strand
GATCTTTATCTCCCCGCCTGTTTTAGCGGCCCTGAAAGTTATAGAACCCTCGCTGGTAAACTTAACAGCGTTCGAAATCAAATTGATAAGCACCTGTATAAGCCTGTCCTCATCACCGTTCAGGTCGGGCAGCCCCTCTTCTATATCCTTGATTATGGCCAGGCCTTTCACTTCAAAAAGAGACGTTGTAGCCGAAATTGCCCTTTCAATGATTCCAGCCACGGAGAGCTTTTCCATTCTCCACTCGATTTTACCCGCTTCCAGCTTTGCAATATCCAGCACATCGTTGATCAGGTCGGTCAATCTTTCGCCTTCAGCTATGGTAATGTTAATGTTCTCTTTAACCTGCCTGATAGCGTTGTCAGCCTTTTTTTCACCCGGTTCTATCCGGGGGAAGATCACTTCATTCAATTTCTTCTGGGTTATACGGGCAAAACCGAGCACTGATGTGAGCGGAGTCCGGAGCTCGTGTGACACGGTGGATAAAAAATCAGTTTTCAACTTGTCAAGTTCCTTAAGCTTTTCATTTGTCTCCCAGAGGGCCTCTTCCACCTTTTTACGTTCAATAATTTCCGATTGGAGTTTCCTATTTGTATCCAACAGTTCCTCAATAAGGTGCATCATCAGCTTCGCCACCTGGGCGTCCACCACTTCAACCCCTAAAGGGCAGTTAACATGCACCGATTCCCGCACAGCACGGCTTCCCGTAACCTCAAAGACCAGGTCGAGGCCGGAGCGTCTGAGCAGTTTACGGTAATCGGCGTACACGGGTATTTTTAGTTCGCCGGCTAGAGCTATGCCCGGAGCTTCAGGCTTTATATCACAAATGCCGATTACTTCAGCTTCTTTTAAGGAGGAAAGGGCGTCCAGGATCGATGCCCCGCCATGACCCGCGCCTATAATGCCTACCTTGATCATGTTATATTCACCTTTCTCATGAAAATAAAGAATAATTATATTTTAATAAAATGCTATTATTCAAAAAATTATATTGAATATACCTGCACCCTGAAAAACCATTTTCATCTCAGGCAGGTCTTAAATTCTCACGCAAAAATGGAACCATATATTGTTATATCGGATCAGATCTGGAATTAATTGAGTTTTCCGCGCCAAAAATTTCAAAAAACTTACAGGCAGTCTCTCGCCGCGGACAAATGGCTCATGGACTATGACTACAACAACCCGTCTTTTTCTTTCGCCGGAAGTTTTATTACCGCCGGGTAGCAACAATAAAAAAGAAACCCCCTGTAAGGGGGGTTCCGGCAGAACGATTTTTCAATTTAACAATTGGCCTGCTGCTGTTCTCCTGCGGCAGGCTCTTTACCGGAATTTTTGGTATCGATCATTTTCTTTAACTCTTTTAACTCGGCCTCGAGCAGGCGGATATGTTTTATCTTCTTATAAGACCACATAAATCCCAGGCACAGCATCACCATGGCGCCGGCCGCAGTTGAGGCCAGAATTATAATTACCGTTGAGATCTCTTTAACCTGCCAGAATAAAAAAGTAATGGCTATTTGTTCAGTATTCTGCACCGCGAATATGGCAACAACCAGAGCAAAAATTATTGCTGCAATCGAGTAAAACTGGGCTTTACTCATTATGCTCACCCACCTTAACAGTTTTTATAGGGTTTCCTTTATTTCGGCGGTGCAATGAGGACATCTCGTAGCCTTAATCGGTATAACGGTAAAACAGTAAGGACAGTCTTTTTTATCAGGGGCAGCCGGGGGTTCCTCCCGCTTCATGCGGTTTATCTGCTTGATAACAAGGAAGATCGCAAAGGCCACGATTATAAAATCTATCACGGTATTCAAAAAAGCACCGTAGTTTATCGTGGCCGCCCCGGCGGCCTTGGCCTCGGCCAGCGTGGCATAACCCTTGCCGCTCAAATTTATGAACAGGTTGGAAAAATCAACTTTTCCCAGCACCAGGCCGATTGGCGGCATTATTATGTCATTAACAAACGAGGTGACGATTTTACCGAAAGCAGCGCCGATAATGACACCGACAGCCAAGTCCACAACACTGCCGCGCATGGCGAATTCCTTGAATTCCTTGAACATAATATTCCTCCTTTATTTAATTTCTATATTTAATCTGTAATATACTTAGATTAAACAACTATATAATAATTTACAATAGTAAAAATTAATTAAAATTACATATCTTAAACCTTATGAAATTATTAATTTTACTGATCCTCCCGGCTTGATATTGCCGTTGTTAGAATAAGCGCATTTAATAAAAAATACCCACCATACAGGCAGGCCGGACTTCTTATAAAATATATTTTAATTTCATCCAAAAATTTTAAAATCTATTAATAAACCTTGCTATGGGTCCATCCTCTCTGACCAGGTTTTTTATTTGGGAGTACGGGATGGTGAACTCAGGAATCCCAATGTAGTGAGGGGTGAACTCTATTTCCTGGAAATATATAACCAGGGCGTTTTCAGTCAGATAAAATTCTTCATAGTCATCAATGCCTCTGAACTCTTTTATCAAAGGTATATTTTGTTCCTCAATCTGGTCTTTAATAATATCTGTAATTACACTTTTATAGCCGCTGTTCCTTTTAAATAAATCATACAGCCGGTATTCCTTCCCTGTTTCTAAATTTACTGTCAGCGACCTTTGCTCATCAATGCCGTTGGCGGCGTGTATTCTAAAAGTATACACATCTAGTTTTATGCTCAGGATACTCCTGTCATTCAGCTCGACTTCGTAAATCCCTTTGATTTCCTGGTAAACATCGCAGCCCTCTTTCGGAATCATGGCAAGCACCTGTTCTGTAATCAGCCGGTTAATTTTATCCTCGACCGCGTCGTCTGCAAGTCCTGAGACCCTGGGGTAGACAACATCGGTACACTCGTTCTTTATCTGAACATCGGTTATTACAGCGCTAAGGTCTTTATTTGCCATAGTTTTCAACCTCCTTTCGTTCCATGTTATTCATTTTTAAACCGGGATGTTAAAAATAAATAAGGAGCATAAACGCTCCCTTCAGGTTGTAATCAACTCAGTTAAACTGCGGCTTGGGAAATCAGCCTAACGCTATTCGGGTCCAGTTTTCCAGGATCTGTGCGGCTATCCGCCTGTAATCGTTCCAGATGATATCAGTCTCGGCTTCCAGTACCTTCACGTAACCCTGGCCGTGATAATCTTCAATCTCAGCGGTCCACTCCCTGTTCCAGGCCTGTATTATATCCGGCGTGATTTCCAGGTGAAACTGCAGGGCAAGTACGCGTGGACCGATAGAGAAGGCCTGGTTTGCGCAGCCGGCCGTAGCCGCCAGGTAGGAAGCGCCGCCGGGCAGGGCGAAGGTATCGCTGTGCCAGTGAAATACCGGAAACTCACCCGGCAAATCTTTAAAAAAGGGCGACCGGGCGCCTGCCGCTGTGAGCCGCATATTGTACCAGCCGATTTCCTGCACCGGGCTGCGGGTAACGGACGCGCCCAGGGCCTTGGCGATCAACTGCCCGCCCAGGCATACCCCCAGCACGGGCTGGCCTATCCGGACCGCTTCTTTTATAAGCTGGTCGACCTTCCTTAAATAAGGATAACTCTCTTCTTCATAAACATTCATCGGGCCGCCCAGTATGACCAGGGCGTTGAAGCCGTTTAAACCGCCGGGCAAAAATGAACCCGGCTTCTCCATCAGCCGTATATCAAGCTTCCATCCCAATTTTTCAAGCTCACTTTTGATCAGCCCCGGCCCACAAATATCCACAGGCTGCACTACTAAAGCTAACAAAATATTACCCGCCTTTAATTAATCAAAAATATCGAAAACTTATAACTTAAATAGTGACCACTAAGTTATAAGCTCAAATAAAAGTCACCGCGTTAAGCGGTGGTTTTTTTTCGGTAACAGGGTAAAGGAATTTAAAACATTTCATTTTGCATAGTGATTTTTCTTGTTCAACAACCCTTCCAGATAAGTATCGGGATCTTTCAATAGTTCTGCCCTGGCCTGTTCGTATGTCGGGCCAATAATAAAACCACTGTTAAATCTCATTAAATATCGTACGACTTTACTATTAGTATTATATAAAAGCCCTTTAGGAACAATTGGTTTTAATACCACTTTTAAACCTGATAAAAATCGGGAGATGTTAAATCTTGAACTAAAGTCTTTTCTGCCAGTAACACGTTTTAGGTAATAGGCGCCTTCCAGATGATAAATCATGTCACCGTGAAGGCTACCCGCGCCGGGTTTGTCGGACCTGACCAGAGGATACCAGGAGAGACCCTCCGAGTAAGCCTTAAAGACGTAACCCATGCCGGAATCAAACCAGTAGTGAGGAACTGCCCGGGAAAAACTCCTGTATTCCGGTGTGGAGAGATCATTTTTTGAAATACGTAAAGAGGGCTCATATTTCAGGTAGAAATCACGGTGAAAAAAAAGGCATGCGGTACATTTTGTTAAAACATTCTTCATTGCAGCCAAAGCTAATACGCATCTATCTGAAAGATTGCCTGCCAGTTCTTCAAACCAACCCTGGCAAACCGGAAAAGAATCCACATGCAGGATACAAATATGACTGGCCCCGTCATTTACAGCGTCACGCACCAGTTTCTCCAGGTAAAACGAATGCTCTTCCGACGCCCTGAGTTCAGTGGCCGGACACTCACAGATTTTTACCCTGGGGTTATTTTCCAATGCTTTGCAAAATTGGGGCAACAGCCGGTTGACACTGGCGTAAATTGTATAGGGAACTTTTGTATTTTTTTCAATCTGCCGCAAATGCAGGTCAAGCAGCGGACCGTTTTCCTCGCTGACCATATAAACAACCACAATACCCAGCTTCATCATTTCAACTTACTCTTTCCTGTATACTGTTGCGCCTGAGAAAAAAGTTTAAAATCAAGGCGGTTATGGTCATAAGAAATGTCTGACAGGTAAATTTTTTCATCCCGGGCTATGTCCCGCTTCAATATTACATCACTGGCTAGGCAGACAGGCAGACCGGGAGAGTTAATATTATCGGCAGAGTTTTCAATAAGCCCGTAACAGGTATACCCTCCTATTCCGTCCAAACTTTCCCCTCTGTGCAAATCACGTTTGGCATATACGTAGACGTTGGTTTGAAATCCGTAATCGGGCTGCAGGACCGGGCGGTTCTCCAGAACAGCTCCATAAACACTGGTCATCGCCTCAATGTGACAGAGGTGATAAGGCCGGTAAAAAACGTAATAGGGACCGTCTCCCATCTTGTAATAAGCCAGCATATCTCTCTGGTATTTGTCACCGCAGTACCCAACGGTAAAAACCCCGCCGCCGGGTTCAGCTCCAAGAATATAATCCACAAATGGTATTCTGTTTTCCCACAAAGAATCGAAATCAAAAAGGCGCAAAACATCCTGGACATGGGCGGCACGGGGCCCGTACATGCCGGGAACCCTGGTTTCCAGATTCAGCGCGTTTGCGATTAGAGCCATTTCAATACTGAGCTTTGTTCCATCTGTATATGACGTGCAAGCATAGTAGTCAAGATTTCGCTTATCAGCCTCCGGAATTATGTTTTCAGGATTGGCATACCGGTTTAAAAAACCTTTTATATTTCCGGCCATAACCAGTTCAAAACCCCAGAGCTTCAAGTCGTCAACCAGGTGCTTGATCACGCCATACTGGTCTCCGTCACAGCTGGTGTACACAACATTGTTATCCCTGGCAAGGTTCAAAAGATAAGGCCCAAATATCAGATCAATTTCAGAATTCATCAATATCAAGTGCTTTTTATTTTGTAGCGCCTCAACAGCAAAACGAGCGGCAGGAATAATCGTATTTGAAGACTCGAGCAAAGCGTCAATCATTTCACACTGGGACAGCAGCATGCCATCCTCACATACAGCTACAAGCCCTCTTCCAATAGCATTGTGCATTTCTGCCGGCGTGCCTGCCACACGGTAATCCAGCCCCAACCACTTGAGATTATCAATACATCTTTGAACATTAATATCACAAACTGCGTTACAATTAATACCGGGTGAAATGCAACTCTGGTATAAAAGTCCCTTTCCCATAGCTCCTATACCGATTATTCCTATGTTTATTTTCGAATTTTTGTCTCTCTTCT
>CAZPXL010000135.1:0-6235 GCA_964591005.1 uncultured Eubacteriales bacterium | reverse complement strand
ATTTGTCTAGCTCGTAATTTTTCGCTTGCTCGGAATTTACTGCTCGTTTCGGTCTAACTAGACTTGACGAGTCATGTGTTTGTTTCGGTAGTCTGTTGTCTGTTGTCGGTTGTCGGATTGTTTGTTGGAATTCGCTTTAGCAAATTCCTTCTTGAATCTGACTACCCACTACCTACTACTGACTACTGAATTTACATCCATCCACTGTTTAGTTTTCAAAGACCTGAAGAGCTATCCCATCCGGGACACTTTAATAGTCTAACATTATTGACTTCCCAAGTCAAGGATCATTCGTCCTTTTTTTCGCCCCTTTTTGCAGGGGAATTAGCATTCCATAATACTCTTTTTTGCTGGGTTTTGCTTCACTTTTCAACCCGATTTTAAATATTTAACTAAAGTGCAGCCGTAAGCGAGATTCTGTTTTGGCAGTTATCTATCTAAGGAAGACCTGCTTCCTTCCCCTTGCGGGGCGCCCCTACCCGCGGTATTAGTCGGGGACATTCCCTGGTCCCGGAGCCAGGCTCCGGTTAGAGGTTTGTACCCTTCCTTATTCCCGCCTATTTGGGTTGCACGCTGGCGGAGTTTACCCTTGCACCCGCCGGTCACCCGGCGGAATAGTTTCTGTGGCACTTTATGACTACTCGCGACTTAAAAATGAGTCCCTTTCGCCGTCGTCAGGTCGCCCTGCCCCGGCTTGCGCCGGGCGCCGTACTACTTCCTGTTGTTGTAACCTCTTAAAGGCTAACACACAGAACGTGCGTGTCTCGACTTTCCTCTGCCGTAACCGGCAGCAACTGCCCGCTGAACTTTAGTTATATACTTTTGCTTTTTCGCCTGCCAGCCTCAGCAAGAGGCGACAAAAATTATCTTACCAAAAATCCGGCGCTCTGGCAACAGGTAATTTATGGACAACTTATACTTTGAAAACAAGCTCCCTGTTAATAGGAAGCCCGGCCTGCTTTAACTACGGCGGCAGAGTTTCGTTTCAATACTATTTCAGCCATCTCTGCTATTTCACCTGGTGTTATTTTTGCCGTATCACATGTATTTTTATGAACTTTAATTAACATTATCTCTCTTGCTGTTGATTAAATAACATACCACATTTTATTGTTTATTGAGTAAAATCATCGCGCATGATACTATACATATTGGCTATTAATAAACAGTTTGTTCATTTACTTCAGCAATTTTATGGGTGGTATAATAAATGCCAAAAAAAACTGACAGACGGATCATCCGCACAAACAGGATCATTCAGGACACGCTTACGGAGTTAATGAAGGAAAAAGGTTTTGAGAGAATCACTGTAAACGAACTGACTGCTAAAGCGGATATTAATCGGGGAACCTTTTATTTGCATTATCGCGACAAACAAGACTTACTGGAACAGAGCGAAGATGAAATCATTACAGGCATTAATAAAATACTAGTTGCCGCGCAAAAACTAAGTCCGGAGGAAATATTATATTACAATTCTCATGATGAACCGTTTCCATTCATAGTAAAACTATTTGAATACATATCAGATAATTCTTCTTTTATAAAAACCCTTTTAGGTCCCAAGGGAGATCCCTCGTTTCAGGTAAAACTGAAAGAAGTTTTGAGAAAGACATTATTAAAAAAGTCACACCAATTAAAGAAGGAAGATATGATGGCCCCCCCGGATTATTTGATTGCTTATGTCAGCTCAGCTTATCTCGGCCTCATCCAGCACTGGCTGGAAAGCGGCATGAAAGAATCTCCGCGGGATATATCATTGATTTTATTAAGAATTAACCTCTCGGGACCCGGAAAAGCGGCGGGACTATTAAACACTTTCAAATCTTAATAAAAAAGGAGTGCCATGCCCATGAAAAAAAGGTTAATTCCCCTTATCCTATTAACCATCGCCCTCGTCACCGGCGGAATCCTGATGACGCTCGACGGTAAAGACGCGGTAACAATGGCCTCCACCGTAAAATACGGCCTGTTGACTGCCGACACCTTGAACCAGTCCTTTCAAGGGGTGGGCGGCAAGATCACATCTATTCAGGTAACCGAGGAACAGGAGGTAAAGCAGGGGGATGTACTGATGGCCCTTGACTCCACTGATATTGACCTGCAAATAGCCAAACTGAAAACCGACATTCAACAACTGGATGTGAAAATCCAACAAACCGTTGCTCAAGGCGACCGCAAGGAAGACGTAGAGCGCCAGGTGCTGGCCGTGGAAGCGGCTCAACAAGCCTTAGACCTTGCACAAATTAATTATGACCGCACAAAAGCGCTCTTTGATGCCGGGGCGGTTGCCCAGGCCAACCTGGACACCGTGAGTTATCAGCTTGATACTGCCAAAAACGCGTTCTCCCAACAACAGGCCGCTCTCAAAAAGCTCGAAACAGATATTCAAAACAATACATATAACGTGGCGCTTGCTGAAAAGCAAAAGGAGTCCATGGAAGTTCAGCTGCAGTCCATGGAAGTCCAAAAACAACGCATGACATTGAAGGCGTCGGCGGACGGCAAAGTGACCCGCATCGTCCCCAAGGCGGGAGAGAATATCGCTGCGGGGGCCACTGTGGCTGTCATTGAATCCAACCAGTTATATTACGAGATCTATGTAAATGAAACGCAAATTTCCGGGCATACACCCGGCAGCAGGGTAACCGGCTATGCGGCAGCCTTAAAAAGGAATGTGGAAGGTGAGGTCCGCTATATTACCGCGGCGCCCCAGTATGCCAATATGAGAATGAGCAGGGAAAAGGGACAGGCCGATGTAACTTCCTTCCTGGTCCGCATTGATGTGCAGCGCACGCCGGACCTTCTTCCGGGAATGACATTGGAGGTGAACACCGGTGAAAACACTCATTGATGAGTGGAAACACATTACCCGCGGTAAGTTCATAATCCAGATCCTGATAGTTCCCCTGGTGGCCGCAGCCCTTTTTGGTTATATCTTTAAAAACAGTTCAGTAAACGAGGCCCCCCTGGCGGTAATAGATCTGGACCACAGTACTTACAGCCGGCAGTTGATTAATAAGCTGGACTCGTCTCAATATGTCCATGTTGCCGGTGTTTATGACAACTACGTGGAAGCCGACATGCTGCTTTACAATGAAAAACTTTCCGGCGCCTTATACCTGCCGGCAGGCCTGGAAGCGGCCTATATACAAAGAAAACCCATGAATTTGGGTTTGTGCCTGGACATGACGCTTACCGCCAGCGCCGGCAGTATTCGCACAGGGCTCAGCGAAGTCATTGCCGCGGAAAACGCGGCCAAAGGCGCTTTCATGTCTCTGGCCCTGGAGCAACGCAACCTGTATAACCCTACCAATACTACCGTAATGGGCTTCGTTATAATGTTTACAAATGTTTTCATGCTTGCTCTCCTTTGCTTTCATACCATATCCATCGTTCCACGTCTTCGCCAGGAAGGACGATTAGTAGAGGAATTGCAACAGCCGCTCCGCATTGTTTTAAGATTACTCCCCTATGCAATAATCACGTGTATCTCGACTTATCTTGTGATGGGGTTGTTAAAACAGGTTGGTGGTCTTCGCTTCGAAGCCAACTGGCTGCAAATATCTATTCCATTTCTTTTGTATACCTTTAGTACGGGTTTAATGGCGCTGCTGGCGGGCTGGACAGCACCCGACGCCGGAAAGGCCGGCGCCAGAATTGTTTTGCTTATACTCCCCTGCTTCTTGTTAAGCGGCAGTTATTTTCCGGTCGCCTTACTCCCCCAGTTTTTCCAATGGATCAGCAAGGTTATTCCTTTATCCCTGCACTTCAAATTTTTACGGGGTATGGGATATAAGGGCGGGGAACTGAGTTGCTTTGTTCCTGAACTTGGTCAATACATGGTCCTGATCGGTGCTTTTTTATTGGGAATAATTATACTTATTCTAAAAGAAAACCTTAATAACCCTGCTTCAAACGGGTGAGTCCTTAAAGCGCCGATCCTTATATAATGAGTATTTTTTTACTTATACTACGTGTTTTGTTTGTCTACAGGCACACTAAAAGAGAACTTGCTCCCTTCGTTCACTTTGCTCTCCGCCCAGATCTTACCTCCATGGGCTTCAACAATGCCTTTTGCGATTGCCAGCCCTAGCCCCGCCCCGCCGCCGGCTCTATGGCGCGACTGCTCCGAGCGGTAGAATCTTTCAAAAATGCTGGCAAGCTCTTCCGGCGCAATACCTATGCCGGTATCCTGGATGGAAAAGATAACACTTTCACCTCTGACAACAGCCGAAAGTATTACCGTGCCGCCCGAGTCCGTATAAAAAAGGGCGTTTTTTAAAATGTTTAGTATCACCTGTGCAATCCGGTCCGGATCGACAAAAATCTGTGGAATATCCGCTTGTACATCGACCTGGAAATCCACGTTTTTCTGCGCTGCTTCACTTGAGAACAGCAGAGTTGCTTTTTCCACCAGTTCATCCGCTGAAACACTACGCCGGTTCAACCGGAGCTCACCGGCGTCGGCCAGACTTATTTCCTGTAATTCATTCACCAATCTAGAAATCCGCACGACCTCATCATGCAGAGAAATTATTATCTCCGGGGTCGGTTTAATTATACCTTCCTGTAATGACTCCAGGTTGCCCCTCAAAATAGAAAGCGGCGTCCTTAATTCATGAGCGGCATCGGCAATCATGTTTTTTCTCAACCTTTCGTTTTTCTCAAGGTTTTCAGCCATAGAATTAAAAGATCTGGCAAGCTCGCCGATTTCATCGCCGGTTACGACCGGGACTCTGTAATTAAGTTCCCGTCCGGCCAGGCGTCCCGCCGCGGCTGTCAGCAACGCCAGAGGCCTGGTCAGGTGCCTTGATACAAGCATACCGAGTATTAGAGCGATAATCGCGGCAAAAACTGCTGCCCATAAAACCGCCCTGTTCAGAGAGCTGATAAACTCATTCTCCCATAACCCCGCCTGAAGATTTACCACAATTAATTTGCCTATAGCAACGCCGTTTAACTCAATGTGCAAACTCTGCCCTATAGCGGCATCAGGGGCGGCCTTTCCCAACAATTCAATATCCGATGAGGCGACTACAATATCATTGGCATCCAGCAAAAGCAAATCCCCGCTGCCAGAGCCCATCATCATTTCAGCGCCCGTTGCGTGCCGCCCCGATCTGGGGAGTCCCTGCCCGCCGTAATACCCGTAACCAGACCCTTTAAGCTGAAGGCTGTCAAAAACAGCCTGAACGCCCGTCCATCCTCCTTCTTCAAGGTAGTACTCGACCAGCACCGCCCCGATCCTGTCCAGCCGGTACGACAGGTTCCTTTCAACGTAATAATCAAACGACCTGCGAATAACTATACCGGCCACGTAGGCGGCTATTAATGTTGCCAGAAGGGCCAATACAACCATTGAAACTGATATTTTCGCGCCAAGCTTCATCTTTTACACCCCGTGTCTGCCGGTTTAACCTCCGAATCGATATCCCATGCCGTACACTGTCAATATGTAACGGGGATTTGCCGGATCCGGCTCAATCTTTTTCCGCAGGTTGCTGATATGGGTGTCTATCGACCTTTCATAACCTTCGTAAGCATAACCGAATACAGCGTCAAGCAGCTGCAAACGGCTGTAAACTCTCCCCGGGTTGCTGAAAAGCACACCCAGCATTTTAAATTCCGTGGGAGTCAACGAGATGTTTTTTCCGTTGGACCAGACCTCGTGACGGTCCAGGTTTATTTCAAGACCGTCAATTTTAATTGAGTTTGTCTTTGTTTCCCCGCCGGGATCCACACGGCGTAAAACAACCCGGATCCTTGCCGTCAGTTCTCTCAGGCTAAAAGGTTTGGTAATATAATCGTCCGCGCCAAGTTCCAACCCGAGCAGTTTATCTATCTCTTCCGTCTTGGCTGTCAGCATAATAACAGGAATATTGCTTTTTTGCCTGACCTGCCTGCAGACCTCCAAGCCGCTTATGCCGGGCAACAGCCAATCCAGCACGATAAGATCGGGTTTTTCAGCAGCAGCCAATTCCAGCGCCTGGTGTCCATCCGCAGCCTCAATAACCTCAAAACCTTCATTAACAAGATATTTATTAATTAAATCCCGGATTTTATATTCATCATCCACAATCAATATTTTTTTGGACATTTTACACCTCGTACAGGCAGTAACTAATCTGTTTAAAATGATAACCCATCCAAGGTGTTTTAACAAGGAAACAAGGGGATGTTCTTTTTGTTTCCTTCTTGTTTTTTTTTTTGCTTTAATTACCTCTCTACTCTA
>CAZPXL010000134.1:2864-6250 GCA_964591005.1 uncultured Eubacteriales bacterium | reverse complement strand
TTGGGAATTAAGGCGGGAGGCAAGTTATCAATGCAATAGAACCCCAGGTCCTCCAGGCTGCGAAGGGCCTGGGTCTTGCCCGCCCCGGAAAGTCCGGTAACAATTACAAGTTTTGGCGCAACCATTGACAAACCTCCCATCCCGAGTGCGACAAGGGGACGGTTCTCCTGTCGCACTATTGTATACAATATCCAGAAATGCGACAGGAGAACCGTCCCCTTGTCGCACTCTTGACACGTTTAGTGTACGGCGTTTATGACCATTTCCGCCGGGAACCGCAGCTTTTCCACCAGCGCCAGACCGGATGCCAGTTCTCCCACGGTTTCAGGGAAATGGGCGTCGCTGTTTATGGCCAGCCTGGCCCCCCAGCGGGCGGCGGCGCACACGATTTCTTCTTTATTATAATGGTGGCCGGTGTTTACTTCAAGGGCGGTTTCCTTTCCGGCACAGGACCGGGCGAGTTCATCCACATCCACGGGCAGCATCAGGTCCGGATGGCTGATAATGTCTACCGGATAGTTGTGAATGGTTTCAATCATGGCCTTGGTGTTGGCGCTGCGCATCTTTTCACGGGCGCTCCGGTTAAACCTGGCCGCCAGGTTCGGCAGGGTGTAGAGAAGGGCCTCTCCAAGTTTGTCGGGCAGGTAGTAAGGATGAAGGCCGGCAATCAGCAGGTCAAGTTGAGTGATAATATCCTTTGGCAGGTCAAGGCGGCCGTCACTGCTGATTACCGCCGCCTCGGCTCCCACCAGTGCCGTAATATTAGGGAACAAGCCGGCCAGCCCGGCCACCTCTTCCTTGATGGTCAAAAATGTTTCCGGCCCGGCCACGCCGATGCCAATGCCTTTCGGGCCGTGATCGGTTATAGCCACCTCTGCCAGGCCCCGGCCGGCGGCCGCCTCTATGTTTTGGGCCGGGGTGCCCCGGCCGTCGCTGTAGTTGGTGTGGGTGTGGTAGTCCGCATAAAGCTTCACTCTGCCGCAAGCTCCCATTTGAGAAAATCTATAACTTTGACGGGACCGGGATCGATACCGTACAGGGCCGCCAGGTACAAGCTGGCGTAGTCGCCCGTGTAAATCAGGGAAAAAAGCCTGGCCAGGTCCCCTTCGCCGGAGGCCCAGACCTCGGTGAACCCGTCCACCACGTCTTTTATTATGCCCTTGGTAATCTCGATGCGCTTTTGGACCCGCGGATGGTCCCGCTCGTCCCTGAGAATGATCACGTGGATTTTATTTAAAATTTCCAGGGGATACTGAAAACCGACTATTTCATTGTGGTTTAACTCGGGGAACACATTCCAGTAAGCAGGCGCCTTGGCGTTCTCATTAATCTGGCCTTTCCACCGCTGCGCCACCACTTCGGTGGTACCGGTGGACCCCCAGATCACGGGTATTTTTTTATAAAGTTTATGGGCGATCTGCTTGGACAGATTCTCCTCCCTGGGTGACTCGGGCCCGATCGTTTTATGCAGCTCTTTAATATAACTGATCATACCGGTTATCTCCGTGGTTAAATCGGGCAGCATTCCCAACCGCTGCAGGATGCCCAGGGTGGGAATAAACAAATAACCGGTAGCAGCCCGGGGGGCGCAGCCTGACGGTATTTTCGCCAGGGGGATGACGTCTCTCGCCGCCATCTCGGCCAGCTTCCCGCCGGTAGTTATAGCAATGACGGAGGCGCCCCTGGCCCGTGCTTCCTCGTAAGCGCTCAGTGTCTCCTCGGTGTTGCCGGAATAGCTTACAGCAAAAACCAGGGTGTCGGGGCCGACAAACTCGGGCAGGACATAGTCCCTGTTTACTGTTATGGGCACCGAAATCTTGCCGGCGGCGTAAACCCTGAGCAGGTCCCCGCCAATGGCCGAACCGCCGAGCCCGGTTACCACGATATTTGAAATGGCTTCGATGTTCGGCAGTTCAACACTCCTTGAAATATTGCCGACAGCCAGAGTACACTGGGCAGACAGCCCCTCCAGGGCGGTCATCATACCGGTGGAGTCCAGCCTGCACAGGCCCTCAAAATTATTCAGATCGAATTGCTGTGTCAACTTTTACTGCCTCCTTCCAATTCCTCAATTATTTTTAAAGCGGGCGGCCGGATTTCCATGACGTCCTCGATGTATGCCCGCAGGACCTCGGCCACACCCCAGGCCTGGGCTATAGTGCCTCTTGGGACGGCCGGCTCGTCACCGTCGAATATCTCCGAAATATATCCTACTCCGTGGTCGCGCAGCTGGTCCTGGAAGGGTGAAATAAAGCGACGGGCCTGTTCACGGCTTTCCGCGTTATAACGGTTGGCCCTGCGGTAAGCAGTGATAAACGGCCCGATCAACCAGCTCCAGGCTGTCCCCTGGTGGTAAGCCCCGTCCCTTTTTATCCGGTCGCCGATGTAAACCCCTTTATATGAAGGATCCCATGGCGACAGGCTGCGGATACCGTAGGTGACATAGAGCTCCGACCAGACTTTCCGCACCACCCGGCTCATCTGATCCGTGGCCAGCATGCTGTACGGCAGGCTCACCGCCAGCAGCTGGTTGGGCCTGACACTGCAGTCCGTCCCGTCGGGAGAAACCACGTCATTAAGGTATCCTCCGCTTTCATTCCAAAATTTGTCCTGAAAGCTTTTTTTTATTTTCCCCGGCAGCGCCGTAAAGGCAAGTTCTTTTCCCAGAAGCTTGGAAAATGCATTAAAAACCATGACTGCATTATACCAGAGAGCGTTTATTTCAACAGCCTTGCCGTGCCTGGGCGTGACCACCCAGTCGTCCACCTTGGCGTCCATCCAGGTCAGCTGGACGCGCGGTGACCCTGCGCTCAGCAGGCTGTCCCCGTCCATGGCGATATTATATTCAGTACCTTCCATATACCAGTGAATAATATCTTTAACCGCCGGGTAAAGGCATTCCCGGGTAAATTCCAGGTCGGCGGTGTAAACAAGGTATTTATAGACCGCGTTGATGAACCAGAGAGAGGCGTCCACCGTGTTGAACACCGGCTCTGTCACGCCGTCGAAGAAAGCGTTGGGGATAAGCCCCTTCCGGCAGTGGTGGACAAAGGTGAGCAGGATTTCCCTGGCCTCCTGAAACCGCCCGGTCACCAGGGTCAGCCCGGGCAGTGCGATCATGGCGTCCCTGCCCCAGTCGGCAAACCAGGGATACCCGGCTATAATGGTCTTTTTGCCTGTTGAGCGGCGCTGGACAATAAACGCGTCAGCCGCGCGGACCAGACGCCGGGCAAAATGATCTTTGCTGCCCGCCATTTCAACAACCCTGCTGAGCCGCTCTCTTTCATTTTGCAACAGCTCTTCACCGTTAACGCTGCCGATATCAGAGGCTGTCGCGATAACAGCAAAAGTCCTGGCTTCTCCCTCGGCAAACGGTATTTCAAAAT
>CAZPXL010000134.1:0-2854 GCA_964591005.1 uncultured Eubacteriales bacterium | reverse complement strand
ACCCGGTATGTAAAGGTCCTCGTAAGGATTCTCACCCCTTTCCTTTTCGGCGGCATAGGACATTCCGTTAAACCATTTTCCTTCCTTAACATAAAAACCGGCATCGCAGGCAAGCTTCAACAAAGGCATGTCTTCCCTGCCCTTTATTGAGACAGCGCCGCCTGCTACGGGTTGTGTAAAATCAATTTGTCCCTGGCTGGTGATGAAATGGTGTCCCCTGCAGTTCACCATGGGGGTCAGCCTCAGCACACCGGGCGAGGTCCCGTTCAGCACCCGGTACAATATTACGGTGGTGTTGGAACCGTGCACCATGAATATGGTCTTTTCCAGAAAGATGTCACCGAAACTGTATGTAAAAGTTGGCACAGGATCTATCCTTACCTGCTGCAAATGAATAAACCCCAGCTCGGCGAAACCGGACGCGTGCTGGTTTGCGGCCAGGTTGTAAGTGCAGGGGCCGCTGGTGAAGCGCTCGTCAAGCTTGCTCAAAAGAACAATGCGCCAGCCCGGGGGGTTGTGGGCCGCGATGAGCAGCCCGTGGTATTTGCGCGTGTTGGCGTTAATGATGGTTCCGGAGGCATAGCCTCCAATGCCGTTTGTTGCCAGCCACTCTTTTTGAGCACCCTGCTCAAAGGTGCGCCAGTCACTTTTACCAAAGAAATACATCCAAGACTACCTCCTCCCACTAGAATGATCAGAGGTTTATCAATTTATTCTGGCACGTTATTTAACACAGGTCATATATTACGGTTAAGGTGGCCTTGCAACACATGACGCCAGGCAAAATACCTGTGAGTTCGTCTGGAGAAGAAATTACCGCAACACAGGCCGCCCCCTGGCTTTATTGCGGTCCATACATATTATATTCTAGACCAGGACAAACTTTTCCAGCACTTCCGCCACACCGTCACCGTATGAGGATGTTGTCACGTAATCAGCTATTTTCTTTATATCATCCCTGGCGTTGGCCACCACCACGCCCAGGCCGGCGTACTCCAGCATGTCCAGGTCGTTGTAACCGTCTCCCACCGCCATGATTTCTTCTCGCTTGATGCCGAAATGAGCGGCCAGGAAAGCCAGGGCGTTTCCTTTAGTGGCCTCGATGTGGGAAAACTCGAGAAAATGCGGCTTCGATTTGCTGACGGAAATCACTCCTTGATAGAGAGGGGAGAGTTCGGCTTTCAGTTGGTCGATCAGGTGCTCTTTGGCTATGGCCAGAATTTTAGTAGGATCGCGCTCCAGGAATTCCAGCAGATCGCCCACCACTTCAGCTTCCACGCCTGCTATAGCGGCATAGAGGCGCCCCTCCTCGTCGTCGCGCTCCATCAGCAGGCGGTCGTCCAGGTAGCCGTTAAGGTGATAGCCGTAGCGGTGGACCCTGTCGATTATTTCCCTGGCGTAAGCCAGCGGCAGGGGCTTGTCTACCAGCACCTCACCCGAGAGGGAGTTTTTTACCAGGGCGCCCTGGTATGTGATCAGGGGTATGTCAATGCCGAGTTCCCCCGCAATCCGCGCCGCTGATTTATACATACGTCCGGTGGAGACCGTGAAATAAACTCCCGCTGACCGCACGGCGGCAACCGCCTCCCTGACCCGCCCGGTAATCTCATGGTCCTTCGAAAGCAGCGTATCGTCCAGGTCCACCGCCACCAATGCTACAGGGGGACGGTTCTCTTGTCGCACTTTTGTATACAATTTTGCTACAGGGGGACGGTTCTCTTGTCGCATTTTTAACTTTCTACACTCCTATGAACAATATCTTTACTTATGCCGAGCAGGCCGGCTATCTGCCGTATGGATAGGTTTGATCTGGTTTTCAGTTCTTTGATCAGCTCATCCCTCATTATAATATTTTTTCTGCTTTTCAGCGATTCCCTGCTTTGGCCTGTTTTGTCCAAAAATCTGTCTACAAAGGCGTTGGCGTTTTCCTCATTTATCTCAGCCTGGATTTCATCTTTATAATCGTCAAACACATCATCTGAAGCCTGGCGGGAAAACTCTGCAAAAAGCCTCACTGCTTTGGCTTCGTCTTCCGATAACATGCCGAGTACGGTGTCTCTGTGTATTCCGACCCAGTCGTAACTTTTCCTGCTTAGATAAGAATTATAGCTACTCCACTTGTATTGCGAGGCATCTTTTACTATTCCCGCCTTGACCGGATTATTATGAATGTACCTCACCGCTGCCAACAGATAACTGTCGTCTTCAATATTTTCGCTTCTGTACCTGTCCTGCAGCAGGTGCCCGACCCGTTTATATTTTTTGTTAAAATAATATGCGTAGCTGGTGTTGATTTTTTGCATTATACTGGCGATATTCTCCATACCCTCGTTAATCAGCAGGTGAACGTGGTTATCCATCAAACAATACGCGTATATCACCCATTTTTTTTCTTTGTTTTTTTCACGGATGGTGCTCAAAAATTTTTCCCTGTCTTCGTCATCAAGGAAGATATCCTTTTTTTCATTACCCCTGAGCATTATATGATAAACTTTGCTATTGCTTAGTTTCCTCACTTGCCTCGGCATATTGATTATCACCCCCCGTAACCATTATACAAATTATACCACAAGAAACAAAAAAAGTTTTTGTCGAAGTAATAAAATGGTAACGGGGGCAAGTGAAGCAAGGGCATTAAAAAGGAGATAGGGCTTTCGCGCATTTTATCAGCGAAACAAGGAAACTTCTTTGAAAATAAAAATGTTTTTTAAATGCCAGGGAAAGAGCCTGATAAAATGCGACAGGAGAACCGTCCGAGACCACTGAAAAAGTCAACTTTTTCTTAAAATATGGGCTTGAAACCCGCATAACTCCGTTGACTTTTCTTAAAGAATAGTGCTTTTTCAGCAGTCTC
>CAZPXL010000133.1:0-6278 GCA_964591005.1 uncultured Eubacteriales bacterium | reverse complement strand
ACAGGGCGGCCGGGTTGGGGATACCCCTCTTCATCTCCAGGGACTCTACAACAATACCCGCCTTTCGCAGCTCTTCTTCAAAAGCCTGGGGAGACATCATGGAAATCACCCTAACCTGCCAACCACGTGACCGCAGCCCGGCTGCCAGCCGCACCACCAGCAGTTCCGCTCCTCCGAAAGCTAAATCGGTAATAAGAAAGTCCATTTTTTTACCAGCCATAAATCAGGAAACCCCTCCTTCAAGTACACCTTTATCCATACCGTCTCCTTTCCTGTTTTCGGAGAGAAGCATGTTCGAACTAGCAACCGCCAGTGTCATAAAAAGCCACAGGGGTTTACGGTATTCCCAGGTCAGCGCTGAGGCCCCAAGGATTATGACAGCTATTACAGCCAGCCACATGGCCCGCTGCATACGGTCTTGCCGGTTGGCGGACCGCAGGGCGAAAAAAAGGATCCCCAGAAAAAGGCACAGACCTATTATTCCTAACTCCACAAGTACAGACAGGAAAGAGTTGTGCGCCACCTCCTCCTTGCCCAGCACCGGCTGTACCACGTAGGGATAGGCGCCTCCTCCTGCTCCCCATAGCGGCGAGTCATTGTAAACCCGAATCCCTGCCTCCCATATCACTGTTCTTGAATTAAGGTTTCCCTGCATTACCTCATTTGGTGTTGTTAATAAACGATCTATAGAACCGGCCGGTACAAAAGTGTAAATAATCCATGCTGCGCACAGCAGTACGGCGGTGACTGCCGCCCGCCGGAAAAACCCGAGTTTTTTCAGCGACCATAAAATGAAAATAATACTGGGAAACAGGGCCAGTGAGGCATCCCTTGAAGCTGTAAGCAGGACTGCAAAAACAGCCAGGGGTATGTAAGCGTAATTTAATAATACAAGTAACTTCTGCCGGCCTGGCTGGACAAAGGCCAGGTACCATGCCAAAGGTATGCCAATTGCGAAAATGACACCGATGTCGTTGGGATCAAACCCGGCGGCGGCAAACCGGCTGAACCCGGCTTCCTTGTCAAGCAAGAAATTATAGATTATGCTGCCCACCGATACGCAGGCGCCAAAAATGTAAGCCTGCAGGACAGAACGGATGGCCGGCAAGGTCCTGTTTAAATCCCAGATGATGAAAGTAAGCATACCCAGCTGAATAAAAGTCGCCGCCCTCTTCAGGGTAGCGTCAGGATCAACGCTCCAGAAAATTCCTGCGGCATTCCAAAGCACAAAGGCGCCGACAATGGCATGAAATAAATGGGGCCGCCGCACCCTGCATGTAAATATAGAACTCACCAACCAGGCAACCAATAAAAAAAGTCCAAGAAAACGGCTGATGGTGCCGAGTCCTTCAAAAGTTATCGCGTTTTCCCAGGGAATAACAAAAACAAGTACAAGCAGCAGCCAAAATGACAGCTTTCGCATTTTCTACCCTCCTGTTACCAGTTTTTCATACGCCTGTGCCGCGGAATCAATATCAAAACGCTTCCATTCCTGGCCGGGCACTTCCCGCTTGCCTGAGACAAGTGTTTCCTGAATAGCCGCGGCCAGTTCCGAAACGCCGCCCACTGGCACAAGCTTCCCGCAGCTGCCGTCCCGAAGGATTTCCCGGGGGCCGCTGGGACAGTCGGTGGAAACCAGCGGCGGCCCGCAGGCCATCGCTTCAATCAAAACCGTGGGCAATCCTTCCCACCTGGACGACAGGACATAGACAGCGGCCCGTTTCATAAACCGGTACGGGTTTTCCACAAAGCCGGGCATCCAGATTTCCTCGGCTATCCCGAGTTCCGCAGCCAGCCTCTCCAGCATACCCCTTTCCTCCCCTTCTCCCAAAATAACCAGGCGGCAGTCCATGACGCCGCGGACCTGCGCGAAGGCCCGGAGCAGTGTAGAGTAGTCTTTTTGTTCCGTCAGCCGTCCCACGGACAGGATTACCGGCGGGGATCCCACGGTGAACCAGCTGTGTTCCACCGGGGCCTCCGCCTGCTGAAACAGCTCAACCCCTATAACCGGATTGTAGATCACTATTACTTTATCTTTTAGCGCGGGGAAAACCCTGACCAGGTCATCGGCCACACCCCCGGACACAGCGACTATCGTGTCGGCCCGCGGGTATAACAGCCGTATCAGCAGCGGCAGCAGCCTCGCCCTGCAATAACGGGGATTGGCCATGTCAACGCTGAACGTATTGTGTTCAACCGCAATCATTCTGACCGGGACCCTGGCCATGATACAAGAGGCAATAGCAATCACGTTGGTATGGTTCAGGCCCGATACCAGCGCTTCCGGGCGCTCACGCCGCAGGTAGCGCACCAGGCGGGGCAGGGATTTCACTACTCTCTTGCATTTTAAATCAACAACGCGGCAGCCTTCCGGCACATCACCCAGGTAAGGGCCTTCGGCGCTGGCAAGGACCAGGTCGACAGGATACCCTTTGAGCAAAAAGCTTTTTACGAGTTTAACGGTTATCCGCTCCGCTCCACCCCCTCGCAGGGATGGCAAATAAAATGAAATACGACGCTTTTCTTGAGACACCCGGACTGTCCCCTTTCTTTTTTTAGAACCGTCCTGAACAGCAGGCAGTTATATTTATCACTGGCTCAACGTGCTCTCCTGCCGGCTTCCTCTTTGCTTCACAAGAGCAAAAAGCAGCAGTTCCCCCGCCACCAGGATGGCGGAAAACGCGAAAGCTGCGTTAATTGCCGTGGCGGGCAGCACCCAGCATAAAGCGATCAGGGCTCCCACCCTGACTATGTTGACTCCCGCTTCCAGGGACGGTATACCGTATGAGTGCACCAGCAGATTAAAAAAGCCGGTGTACATTGTTACCATGGTCGCAGCACCCAGGATTATAAAGACATAAACGCTGGCGCTGTAAGCATCGCCAAGGGCGTACAGCTGCAGCAGCGACATTGCGGACAGCGCGATAAGCCCGGCTGTAAAAAACAGCGGCGTACCCGCGGCCAGCTTTTGCCTGAAGGCCTGCCTCCCCTCCTCTGTATGGAGGGTCGCCACGTCCGGCAGCAGCACAGTCCGTACAGCTTCGTTCAACAGGGAAAATACAGCGATAAAAGTGAGGCCGGCGCTGTAGAGACCAACCTGTTCCAGGTGCCCGCCGCGCCCCAAAGTGAACTGCGGCACCCTGGCCAACATGGTGTAGCTGATGCCTGAAACCGCAACCCAAAAGCTGTAAGAAAAAGCCCTGTTCAGGATAGACAGCTTAAGGCTCAAGGGCGTGCTGACCATAGACGGCCACATCGATTTACAGCGCGAATGCCACCCGTAAAACATCAAAGCTGTCAGGGGGGCGGCGTAAAGGGCAAACAGCGCCCCTATAGCGGTAAACTTCCCGAAAGCTATTAAAAACCCGGCGGATAACGCCCTTAATATACCGTATGCCAGCGTGTAGCGTGTAAAAACCGCGAACTCCCGCTGCGCCTGCTCCACGGCACGGATGGTGCTCCAGAGGCTGAGCAGGGCGCCTGAAACAAAGGAAAAGTAAATGAGAGTTCCGTACCCCGCGTAGACCGGAAAGAGGATTACCGCAGCATTCTTTAACAAAAAAGCGCCGGGAATAACGACAACGACCAGCAGCAGTTTCCACCCGACAATAGTGGGCAGCAACTCGCCGCAATTTTCTGATCCGCCCCTGGAATTATACAGCCTGACCAGTGCCGTATTCAGGCCGAAATCAGACAGCAGGGAAAAAAGCAGGGTAATCGTGATGGCGACCGCCAGGACACCGAACTCCTGCGGACCAAGGGTCCGGGCGGCGAAGACGGTGATTATAAAAGAGGTCAGGTTGTTAAAAACATTCGCGGCCAGAACGCCCCCGATATTTCTGAGCTGGCTGAATTTAAGCGGTATTTTTTTAAACATTGCACCTCACCATGGTCTAACTAATGTCCGGGCCAAAACTATAGTTTCCAGCATATTCCTATACCGCATCAGGCGTACCGTTCTGCAGTTTTTCTGCCCTGAATGCTGACAGCCAATATGACAGAGACAAACAGCCCCAGGATAAGCGCTACAGCAAGGTTCATTTCCTTGCGCGGCTTAACCGGAACTTCAGGAACACTGGCCGCGGATATAACAACCAGGTTGGTGCTCCCCAGGTCGATAGACCTGGCAACCTGTGTTTTGGCAATTCTGCTGTCCAGGTAGACCAGGGTATCATTAAGCCTGATTTTTTCGGATTCCAGTGATGCCGCAGCCAGATCCTTTGCCACAGCTGCTCTCTGGTTCCGCAGGTAGGCGATGGACTGGTCCATTAATTCCCGGTTCTTTTCATTCATATATAGTACAAACTCCAGGCATAAAGTATTGGCAATCTCCGCCGCCCGGGCCGGGTCCCTGCCGGTGACGGTGACCTCAATCAGGTTGGCTCCCTCGTCCGCCCTGGCCCTTACCTGCCCGGCCAGGCCGCGGGGGCTGTAGCCCTGCTCTTCCAGGTGAAGCTTCGCAATAACACGGCTCATCAGAGCTTCGCTTCTCAGCTGCAGTAAATAAGAGCTCATGGTCAGCACGGGTATGCGCGGGATGCTGTTGGTAATGGTATTGAGGTCGTCCTTCTGGCTGACTACCGCAGGTTTATCAGTAACCTGAGTAAGCATTACGAACGTCCTGGCCTCGTAAACAGGCGGCAGCAGAATATAGCTGACAACGCCGGCAGCCCCCACACAAAGCACCGTTACCAGGACAATCAGCCACAACCGTTTTTTTAATAACCCTGCGAATACTTTCAGATCAACCTCTTCACAATCTCTCTGCATTTGACAATCGACCTCCCTTAAACATGGAAATATTTTTTTATAAAAACATATATTAGTAATGCCTGTTTAATATTCTAATGATATGGAAATATTTTTTTGCTGATCCATAATTTACTTCTTTTCAATACAATCAGTTTATGAGAAAGGGAGGGTTTTTGTTCTGAAAAAAAACAAACTCATTTTAGCCCTGGCGGTTTTCTTTATCCTGGCGGCAATCCTGGGCAGTTTGCAACTTTGGAAGAAACGTGAGGCGGGATTAATACTGCCTGACAAAAGCGGTCCCCCTCCTGGCGAGAATTGGATTTCCGTAAAGGAGGGGCCGTACAATGCGGTTGCTGATGGTCAGGGCGACGACACCGCTGCCATCCAGGCGGCGCTGGATACGGGGGAAAACGTTTGGATACCTGGCGGCACTTATTCCATTAACGCGCAAAGCGGCTTAAGCCCCCGCGACGGTCAAAAAATTTACATGTTGCCTGATACCTTTTTGAAAGTGATCAGCAGCGAAGCCGGTAGCTACCAGGTTTTCAGGCTGCAGGACACAGAGGGGATCTCTATTGAGGGAGGCACTATTCTGGGAGACCGCCACAGCCACATTGGGTCAGACGGCGAATGGGGCATGGGTATCAGCATCTCCGGGTGCAGGGACATAACAATTAAGAGTGTAACCATTAAAGATTGCTGGGGAGACGGCATTTACATCAGTTCTTCAGATTTAAACCCTTATTCACAAAACATCCAAATAATCAATTGCATTTGTGACGGCAACCGCAGGCAGGGCCTGTCCGTGGTGGCGTGCCGCCGTGCGCTGATCATGGACTGTGTGTTCAGCAACACCCGGGGTACCGCTCCGCAGTGCGGACTTGACCTTGAGGCGAATGAAGGACACGTGGTAAAGGATGTGCACGTTACCCGCTGTACAGCCTGCGGCAACTCGGGATCCGGCTTCCAGGTATCCGGGGGAACCGGGGACAGAGGAGCCACTGACTACAACAGTATCATCGGGTGTACAGCTTACGAAAACGGCCTCAGCGGAATCCGGGCCCTGGAAGTGTCAAACCTTCTCTTGCAGGGAAACATATTAAGAGCAAACTCAGAGAACGGCATTCACCTGTCTTCAGGGATCAGATATGGAGCGGAGAGTATCCATGTCACCGGAAACCAGTGCGTTTCAAACAAAAAAAACGGCATCTTCCTTCAGGATTTAGGGTTTCCCGCACGGCAGGCGCGTGGCAATATATTATCCGGCAACCGCTGCGAGGAGAACGAACTGGCAGGGATTTACCTGTTTAGTGCCAGGGAAAATATAGTGACCGGCAACACGGCTGTTAAAAACAACCTGCAGGGAATCTCCGAAGCGGGTGAATTATCCTCCGGCAACATAATCCTGGGAAACAGCGCCTCCCATAACCGTCTTGAATAAAAAATTAGGACGGTTCTCTCTGTATAGTCAGGGGAACCGTCCCCACTGATAATAAAATTCTGGTTGCCGACAGAGTCTCCGTGGT
>CAZPXL010000132.1:0-6314 GCA_964591005.1 uncultured Eubacteriales bacterium | reverse complement strand
AATGTATCGTGTACATGGTTAAGATAAGTTTCCAACAGAAACCTTACCGCCGTACCATGATGGAGACTTTTGGCGCCAAGATGTTTGCCAGCCCCAGTGAAAACACCAATACCGGCCGGCAGATCCTGAAGGAGGACCCGGATAACATGGGCAGCCTCGGTATGGCCATCAGCGAGGCGGTGGAGGACGCCGTTGGGCGCGACGATACCCACTATGCGCTGGGAAGTGTTTTAAACCACGTTTTATTACATCAAACAGTAATCGGGCTGGAAGCCAAAAAACAGCTGGAAATGGTTGACGAATACCCCGACGTGGTTGTTGCCTGCTGCGGCGGCGGCAGCAACTTTGGCGGAATCGCCTTCCCCTTTGCCTGCGATAAAATTTCAAAAGGCTCCAAAATGAAGCTTTTAGCGGTTGAACCGAGTGCCTGCCCCACACTTACCAGGGGTCATCATGGTTATGACTTCGGCGACGTGGCCGGATATACACCTCTGCTGTGGATGTATTCACTCGGCAAGGATTTTATGCCCCCCGGTATCCATGCGGGTGGGTTGCGGTATCACGGCGCCGCCCCTCTGGTCAGCCAGCTGGTGAGAGATGGCATTGCTGAAGCGCAGTCATACGGACAAACAGCGGTATTTGATTCTGGCGTCCTTTTCGCTAAATGCGAAGGGATTATACCGGCCCCGGAATCGTCCCACGCCATTCATGGCGCGGTGGAAGAGGCCCTGGCGGCCAGGGAAGCCGGAGAGGCGAGGACCATCCTGTTTAACCTGAGCGGGCACGGCCTGCTGGACTTGCCTTCATACGAGTCATACCTTGGGAAAAAACTGGTAGATTACCCACTGCCGGAGGAATGCCTGAAAAAATCCCTGGCAAACCTGCCGCAGGTATAGATTGCTACTAAATGACAAGAAGGGGCGCCTTTAGCAGGCGCCCCTTCTGAATTTAATGAAGTCCTGATAGCATTGGTGGACAGCCTGTATTCATGGCTGTCTAAACGGTGGACTGCATTATGCCAGAATGTTATTGCAGTTTGCTGCCAGGAGGCATTGGCCGGTCACCGGCCCTGTCATTTTGCCTGTCCAGCAGATGATTCATCCCCCTAACCAGGGTATCGTCCTCCAGTACACTATAGAGGTGGTAGCCCAGGTCTTCCCGGTCCACAAGCACTTCTTCCAGGACCTGGACAGTGCCAAAATCATGAAGTTCATGGGCGCGGACGATTTGTTTGCGTATCATTTCCTGGATTTTTAACTCATGTTCAAGGTCATTACGGAGAAAGTCACGCATGGTGTAGCGCCCTTCGACTTCGTGCTTGATGTACGAGAGTTCGTGTTGAGTCACGGGATGGGCGGTCGGTACCATTCCAAGACGGGCGACTCTTTCACCAATCATATCAATATGCTTCTCGGTTTTGTCAATGTGCTCGTCGAGCAGGTGGTGGAGGCTGAAAAAAGACTCCGCGCCCTCCGTTAACCAGTGGTGCTTGTTATATTGGTGCAGGGCAACAGTTAAGGCGCACTGGTGATCGTCCAACATTAAAGCCATTTCGTGGCGTACTTCTTTAGGCAGCCCTATTCCAGCTCCGATATCCTTGGCAGTCCTAGGCTGCTGCCTGAGGATCATTGAATGAACGCTGGAATGCCCCGGCATTTTTGGGTCGAAACCTGACTTGTTGAGGTTAAACTCACCTTTAAAATTACCCATGTTGTACATGACGCTGTTAATGTCCTGAGGCGTTTGAGATACATTCTGCACGTTTTCCATTTAAACCCTCCTAAAATTCATGTTAGATTTATTCTATTATTTCTACCATTAAGAGAGATATGCATCACTTGGGTCAAATCAGTAAAATGTTAATAGTCACAAATATGTCTGAAATAGTTCATTGTAATGATCAGACGTCTTGCCGGGCGCTTTTTTTGAATGTACTAGTGTGATATAATAAAATGCATATTTTGTAAGGCGGGTGCAGGCCGTGGAAATTATAACAACCCATACCAATACCGATATGGACGCCCTTGCTTCGATGGTGGCCGCCCAAAAGATCTACCCGGGCGCTGTTATGGTTTTTTCGGGGCCCCTGCTGAAAAATGTTGAAGAGTTCATGGCCCTGCATAAAGATACCCTCAATGTCAGGACGGTCAGGGACATTAAGCCTGATCTGGTAAAAAAAATTATACTTGTTGACACTAAATCAGCCGGGCGTCTTGACAGGCTGGCGAATTTGCTCGACAAGCCCGGCGTCGAAATACATATTTACGACCACCACCCGCGAAGTGAGGGCGACGCCACGGGAAAAGTAGAGGTCGTCGAAATGGTCGGGGCGGCCACAACTTTACTTGTTGAGAAAATAAGGGAAATGAGTATTGCCATAACCCCAATGGAGGCGACCGTGTTTGCGCTCGGTATATACGAAGACACCGGTTCTCTTGTTTTTCCGAGCACCACACCGAGAGACGCCGGAGCGGTGGCATACCTGCTGGAACAGGGAGCCAACCTGGCCGTAGTGGCCGAATTTCTTGAAAGGCCTCTCACGGAAGGACAGCGCGACCTTTTAAAAGCCCTGCTGATGTCAGCGGAGCGTTATGAAATAAACGGGATTAAATTTTTGATCGCGAAAGGCACCGTTGACGAGTTTGTCGGAGGACTTGACCTGCTGACCCACAAACTGGTTGATTTTGCTCACCTGGATGCTGTTTTTACAGTGGTGGAGATGGAAGACCGGGTATATATTGTGGCCCGCAGCAGCATCCCCGAGGTCAGCGTCAAAGATGTGCTAGACGGCCTGGGCGGCGGGGGCCATCCTGCCGCCGCCTCGGCTATAATAAAAAAGGCGAAAGTTGATGAAGTGGTAGAGCTTCTCCTGGAGGCTATCCGTTCAAAGGTCCTGCCGCCGGCGACCGCGGCTGAAATCATGTCCAGCCCGGTTAAGACCATAACCCCGGAAACGAAAATAGAGGAAGCGGGACGGCTGATGCTGCGTTACGGGCATACCGGCCTGCCGGTGGTGAGGGGTGAGCAGGTAGTGGGTGTGATCTCCCGCCGTGATGTTGAAAAAGCAACTCACCACGGCCTTGGCCATGCTCCGGCAAAAGGGTTCATGACCAGCAACATGATTACTGTCAGCCCCGCCACACCTGTTTCAATAGTACGCGAACTGATGATCCAGCATGACATAGGGCGGCTGCCGGTGCTTAAAGAGGGGAAGCTGGTGGGAATAGTATCCCGCACGGATGTTTTGCGCACGCTGCACGGCGAGATCGTGGTCAAACATAAAAAAGTTTACAGCGGCAGCACTTATGAACAACCCCACCAAAATATCCGGGAGCTGATGTACCGGGGACTTTCGCCGGAATACATGGAGGTCATGGAACGTGCCGGTGAAATCGCTTCCTCCCTGGGTTATAAAATATACGCCGCCGGCGGTATAGTTCGCGACCTTTTGCTCGGCATGGACTGCAGCGACATAGACCTGGTGGTGGAGGGCGACGGCATTGAACTGGCCAGAAAACTGGGTAAAGAATTTGGCGGCAGGGTCAGGGTCCACCCGAAATTTTTCACCGCTACCGTTTATTTTCAAAACGGCCGGCAGGTGGATGTGGCCACGGCCAGGGTGGAATTTTACCAGTACCCCGCGGCTTTGCCTCAGATTGAAACGTCTTCGCTGCACCAGGATCTGTACCGGCGGGATTTTACCGTCAACGCCATGGCGGTATCGCTGAACAAGGATGATTTCGGCTATATCGTAGACTACTTCGGCGGCCGGGAGGACCTGGAGCAGGGCCTGCTGAGGGTCCTGCACAACCTGAGCTTTGTGGAAGACCCGACCCGGCTGTTGAGGGGGATAAGGTTTGAAAAGCGCTACAATATTACTCTTGAACCGCAGACCTTGAAGCTGGCCAAAGAGGCCGTGCGAAGCAACATGCTGGCCAGGGTTTCCAAAGAAAGGGTATGGGAAGAGTTAAAATACATCCTACTGGAGCCGCGCCCCAGTTCCGTCCTTTCCCGGCTGTCGGAACTGCAGTTGTGGGACAGCCTTTTTACTGGCGTGTCATATAAAGAAATCAAAGATGTGCTGGATGATTTGCACCGTTCGGTCAAAGTGCTTCGCTCCTGGGACCTGGCTGAACCCGACGAGCCCTGGATGGTTTACTTCATAGCGGTGCTGCACCGGACGGACTGGGAAACGGCCAGGACGATCTGCATACGGTATAATTTGAATAAACGGCAGGTTGAAAAAGTGGCGGCGGCGCTGAACGGATGGAAGAGCGCCGTGGAAGGCCTGGGCGGCCCGGGGGACCACAGCACGAGCGAACTGGCCAGGCGCGTAATGGCCGTGCCCAGGGAGTGTTACCCCTTGATCCTGACCTATTTTTCAAACAACACGGCCAGGCGGAGGTTCCGCCAGGTGCTTAACGCCATTTGTTACGATAAACCTTCCATTAACGGAAAAGACCTGCGCAGCCTCGGCTTCAAACCGGGACCGCCTTTCAAGAAAGCCCTGGACGCGTTATGGCAGGCCCGGCTGGACGGTGTGGTGCGCACCAGGGAGGAAGAACTTTGCTACGCGAAAGAATATCTTTCCGGTTACGAAGGAGCGATAAAAAGTGTTTGATCTGCCAAGCCTGCACGACATAGCATTAATGCTCCCGGCAATTGTCCTCGGGCTGACTTTTCACGAGTACGCCCACGGCCTGGCGGCCCACTGGCTGGGAGACGATACAGCCCGCCTGCAGGGCCGGCTGACGATTAACCCGGCGGCCCACGTCGATCCCGTTGGGCTGATCCTGCTTTTTCTGGCCGGGTTCGGCTGGGCCAAGCCGGTCCCGGTGAACCCCCTGAGTTTTAAGGGGGATATGCGCAGGGGTATGCTCCTGGTATCCCTGGCCGGGCCGGCGATGAATATATTGATTGCTGTAGCGGCGGTTGTGGTATACCGGGCGCTGGCGGGACTGCAGCTTCCTTATTTCACCATGATCATGGTATACATCATCCAGATCAACGTGGTGCTGGCGATCTTTAACCTGCTTCCGATACCACCCCTGGACGGCTCGAAAATCCTGGCGGGTCTCCTGCCCGGCCGCCAGGAATGGCTGTACCACCTTGAAGCGTACGGGATGATTATATTGATCCTGCTGGTGTTTTCAGGGGCGATAGGGTATGTTTTTAATATTATTATTCGCCCTTTGGTTATTGCTTTATTGTCATTGGCCGGGATCATCTGATAATATAAACAACGGGCTTTGCACCGACAGCAAGGAGGCATAAAAATGCGTATTCTTTCAGGAATTCAACCCTCGGGGTCCCTGCACCTGGGCAATTATTTCGGCATGATGAAAAGGATGGTGGACTACCAGGAAAACAACGAGCTGTTTTGTTTTCTGGTTAACTACCACGCCCTTACTTCGGTTTTTGACGCCCCGTTCTTAAGGCGCCAGACTTACGAAGCGGCCTGTGATTTTTTAGCCCTGGGCCTCGATCCCGATAAATCAGTTTTTTATATACAGTCCGACGTGCCAGAGGTAACAGAGCTGACCTGGCTTCTTTCCAACATTACCAGCATGGGCCTGCTCGAGCGCAACCATTCTTATAAGGACAAGGTTGCCAAGGGCATCCCCGCCAGCCACGGCCTGTTTTCTTACCCGGTGCTGATGGCGGCGGACATCCTGATGTACGGGGCCGACAAGGTCCCCGTGGGCAAAGACCAGAAGCAGCACCTTGAGATCGCCAGGGACATCGCCATCCGCTTCAACACCACATACGGCGAGACCTTCGTGGTGCCGGAGCCGGACATAGAGGACGAGCTGGCGGTAGTGCCGGGCATAGACGGCCAGAAAATGTCCAAGTCATACGGCAACGCCATTGAGATTTTCAGCGATGAGAAAACACTAAAGAAAAAAGTAATGAGCATCAAGACAGACTCCACGCCGGTGGACCAGCCAAAGCCGGTTAAGGGGAACCCTCTTTATGATATCTATTCTCTTTTCCTGGACGAGAAAGGCAAAGCGGATCTCAAGGAGAGGCTGCTCACGCCCGGCCTCAAGTATGGCGATTTGAAAAAGGAAATATTCGGTGTGATCTGGGATTACTTCGAGCCATACAGGAACGAGCGCAAAAGGCTGGCTGACGACAGGGGTTTCGTGGTGGATACCATGAAAGAGGGAGCACGCAAGGCGCGGCAGGTTGCCTCCGTTTACCTGGAAAAAGCCAGGCATAACGCGGGCCTCGATTACTGGAACGAATAGAGTTAATGAGACAAAAAGAACGTCCCCCTGTCTCTGAGACAAGGGGACGTTCTTTTTGTCTCA
>CAZPXL010000131.1:0-6370 GCA_964591005.1 uncultured Eubacteriales bacterium | reverse complement strand
CGCCGCAGGTGAAAACGACATTTGGCACCCAGCACTCCCTGTCCTTTCCTATCTCATGCTCGGTTTCGGGAGAGAGGACCGGGTTTGGCGAACGGTAGAGCAGGCGTGCCGGATTGCCGAGATCGGTCAGGATAACGCCCAGGCGGTAAACCTTGTTACGGTCTACACCATGGTAGATAATCAGCCAGCCGTATTTTGTCTTGATCGGCTGGGAGCCTGCTCCTATTTTCAAGGAGTCCCACATCCGTCCCGAACGAGGACCCATGATGATGGAGTTCTTCTCTTTTGGGGCCGGAAACTCAAGCTTATCCAGGTGCGTTACCCATATGCTGGGCTCTATCCGGTGAAAAATAATATATTTCCCGTTTATTTTTTCTGGAAACAGTATGGCGTCCTTGTCCCAGATATCCTGGAAGGCAAGGCCCTTTCTTTCCCATTTGTCAAACCTTTTGTTTAACAGGTCGTCCAGCCCTATGGAGGCTGCCGAGATCTGTGCAATAACACCGTCGTAAGCAGTGTAAAGCATATAGACCTTGTTGTCGATTATGGTTACCCGCGGGTCTTCGACACCTTTTTTTTCGGTACTGCCCTGTGGCAAGAACACAGGATCCGGCAGTCTCTCCAGGATGTTATAGCCATCCGTCACAGCCAGCCCGATCCGCGACACCTCGTCATCTCCGTACGCGCGGTAAAGAAGGCAGACCCTGTCTTTCACCCGGAAGGCCGCCGTGTTTAAGACATACTTGCTTTCCCACGGGTGCTCTTTGATTGGACTCAGCACCGGATTGCCGGCGTACCTGGCCAGGGGTTTCGACGGCGGGTAATCCTGGGGCTCCTGCACTACTACATTCACATCTTTGGGCCTTATGCCCAGAAGGACGTCCATAAGGTTTTCGCTGGCCCTGCCCTCACCGATTAGCTGGATTACCATTCTCATGATCTCGCCGTGGTCGTAGCCCAGCTCCGCATATATTTCCTCGAGGAAATCCTGGTTGAACCACTTCTCCTCGACGTGACTGGAAAGCGGGGTGGGGATGCCCTTTCCGCCTTTATAGCTGTAGCTGGCCCAGCTCCAGGCCGAACATGGCAGAAATGTGCCGTCTTCCAGGACCTGGCTTAAGCCATAGCCGTCGCACATTAATTTTATTAAACGGGCCTCTTTGTTGTGGCCGGCGTCCGCCAGCCTTTTTGACAGCGCCCGAAAGTGCAGGACCACCCCCCGGTGATGCAGGTTTTCATATATATTGTGTGCGGAGAAAGCAATAGTCTCGTAACGCCCGATCAGGGAGTTGCGGATCTTACTGCCCAAATTTTTCCTCTCCCTGGCGTAAGTTCTCCAGAGGATGCCGTAGTTTTGGGCTACCATGATATGCCTTGCTGCAAAGAGGCAGAAGCGCAACTTCGGGTAGTCACCCCCCATACCCTTGTTTAAGGGTCTAACCACAATCCTGGAAGTGAGCTTGTTGAGGTCGGAAATATTGCCCAGCTTTACAGTGCCGCCCAGAACCTTCTTGCCCAGAATGATCGGCTTGATCTCCACCTCACCCATTCCATCCGGCCTCAAATTGTCCAGCATCCACAAAAGCGCCGACCTGTCCCCGTACCTTCTGGTTTCAACCAGGTTGGCCAGGCTGACGGCCTCCCTGACGTCCATTTTTCTAATAAGTTCCCTGGGTGTCCTGCATCCCAACGGAATCATGACATTGAGCGGTGGAAAATTGACCAGCATCTCCCTGAAGACTTCGTCTTTTATGGAAAAAGTCCCGGGAGAGTGAAAAGGCTGGAAAAGTCTGTCCACTACCCGTCTTGTTCCTTCCTCTGTGTGCAAATTTCCCGGCAGCAGCCATTCCATGGTTTTTTCCAGTTCACTCATGAATTCTTTCATGCTCTGAATTATCGTTTCGGGACAAGCAGTTTCCGGTATCCCCAACCCGTCATGTATAAAACGGCTGAAAGCTTCCTGATAGCGGGACTGGAGCCTGTTGAACATTTCTTCCGACGATACAACCTTGCCTCTCAGTCCCTCTATTTTTTTGGTCAGGACAATGGGAGTGCCCGGTATAAATTCCACGTAGTGGGCCGGGATTAGGGGCGGTTTGGCTTCCATATCCTTCTGGCCCCACATCTGCACGAACTTCTCTCTCAGCCTTAAAAAATCTTTTCTCTGTTCTTCCTTTAAAGATGCTACCTCGCTTGAGATAATAAAATTAACATCGACATTTTCAATGCCCCCCAGTGGTTCCTCTACAGACTGAATGCAATCAATTAAGCTGGCCACCCTTCCACTAAAGGCAAATGTGAGTGCGTTGAGGATATCGTCGCTGCACACGTTGCTGACAAACCAGTACTTTAGCAACAGGTTATATACGATCTCAGCCCATATTTTTCCTTCTATTCTGTAGTCTTTGTCGGGTATCGACTCAATGTCCTCGATGCCCTCGTAAAGGTAGTCGTAGTAATTGTTGTCATAAAGGTTCTTGTACTGGATGTAGCTGTACCTGAACTGGGTCAGGTCCCGGGTAGAGTAGGTCGGTTTGAATGGCACGTCACTGGTCTTGCTGCGGTAGATATCAGGCGTCTTGATGATTAATCTGCTGCCACTCCAGAAGTCTTCATCCCTCTTTATACACTCAAACAACGACCTGGCGTTTTGTTTGAAAATGTAGTTTAATTTTTCAAGCGAGATTTCTTCCAGCTTGACGCCGAGTTCCACCTCGCAGATTTTTTTATTCCAGCGCATTGCCCGGCTTACCAGCCAGGGGTCAATACCGAACTCCTGCGTGATGTCGCTCCAAAATTTTATATTGGTACAAAAATCCTCAACCGTGTCGTGGGATATGGCATAAACTCCGCTCAAAGACCCCCTGATGTTATACCCGTAAAAGACCTCCAGCAGCGGGGCTGTAAACAAGCTTCCTAAAAGGTCTTCAAAATAATGCTTCTGGAAAGATGTCACCACGAAGTCATATTCTTCCCTGATCGGCTCGATCAGGCGCCTGAGCCAGTCGGGCTGCAGTCCCCTGCCTTCCTCCGGTGCCAGGTCGGCCGCAAATATAACCGCGTCCGCCTCCAAAATATTGGCAATTTCTAAAACTGCCCTTATGCTGTTCCCCCTGCCATTGCTCCCGGGCTTCATTAGAAATGCCAGGTGAGGCGCTTTTAAATCCAGATGCCTGATAGATTCCAGCATTTTAGCGCCAATGGGATCCCCCACAAAGACAACTAGAGGGTTGTACGCATGCTGAAGCCCGCTCAATCCCTGGTCCAACAACTTCAGAACTTCCGGCAGGATGCCCCTCTCGTTATAAAATGGGATGCCGATTACCACATCGACTTCTTTGAACTCCCTGGTCTGCTCCACGGCATTTTTGATGCTTTCCTGAAAAAGCGCTTCCAAGTCATTAAACCCTTCATCTGCCATTAATAAAACCTCTTTATGCAAAATAAATTATGTCGTTCTATTCAATTGACGGCTCTTTTTTTTCTTTTCCCAGGGCTGATCTTCGCCCCAGGGTTTTGCGTTTGCTGATATCTTTCAAAGATGTTAACGCCAGGGCAAACGACAACACTGATTCTGCGCCGCTGTTCTCGTTGACGCCAGTCTCGGTAAGACCGTCCAGCGGGTAGTCATCCTTTAAGTTATACACCGGCTCTTTCTGGCTGTTATTGCCGAAAAACCAGTTAAAGGCCCTGTTCGCCAGTTTACGGAAGTTTTCGTCCTGTGTCTGTCGCAGGGCTTCGCAGCAGGCCTCCACGAGGCAGCCAATCTCAATGGGCTGCTGATCAAAAGAAGCCTTCTCCTCCCCGTAAACCAACCAGCCCTTGTTTCCCACTATATCAAAGTAAGTGCCGTTGTACTGTATGCTGGTGAGAAAGTTTAGTGTCACCAAAGCCGTAGATAAATATATTTCTTCTTTAAGGATGCTGTACGCCATCATTAGAGCGTATGGCACCTTTGCGTTGGCATAGGTAACTGAAGGCTCAAACCAGTCCCAGCCGGGTCTTTTATTTTCTTTGTAGAGTTTGACCAGGTAGTCGGCCCCCACCCTGAGTAATTCCTTCGCCTCCGGTACATCCGGATATTTCTTCAGGTAATCGGCTAATCCACAAATGCTGTAAGCCAGAGCCTTGGGATAGGTGGATAACGGCAGGTCCGGCTGCCGGCCGGCTATGGCACGGTCGAATATTTCTTTCGCCAGAATTGTCACAGATGGGTCCGGGCTCAGGGCGACTGCGCCGCCCAGCCCCATCAGTACCCGGCCGAAAGTGTCGTCGCCACCGTCTTCGTCCAGAATCCGCCGGTCATAGCCTACAAAATTATGGAACCGCCCGTCTTCTTTGTGCACATAAAGAATGAAGGCCAGGTATTTCTTGGCCAGCTGATAATACCCTGGCTCCTTGTCAAAGAGGGCTACCTTCATGATTATCCCCAGCGCCCTTCCTACATCATCGGCGGAATAGCCGTGTTTCAGGTCGGGAACGCCGTACTTGGTGTGCTGAAAAATACCGGTGTCATCAGTCAGGCGCTCAATCATTGTGTACAAATTACGCCTTCTCAGATATTCCTGACTGCTCTTGTAGACTACACTTATTTTTTGTAGTTTTTTCAGCGAAAATTCTTTGCAAACGTCTTGAAACAAACCGTGGTAAAGTTCGGCTACCCTGGACCAGATCATCGAGCGCCCGTATTCGTAGGCAGCAAGGCGCGTCTTCGGCATATCCTCCTTGTTGGATAAAATCCCGCTCAGGGTCCGGGTGAGTGCTTGGGGGTTGTTGAAGGGTACCAGGTAGCCGCGGTCCTCTGCCAGCACTTCCTGGGCGTAATGGTAGGGGGTGGAAACCACAACCTTGCCCAACGCGACAGCATAAGCCAGCGTCCCGCTTGTTATCTGCTCCTGAGATTGATAGGGGGTTACATACACGTCGGAGGCACTAATGTAGTTATAAAGTTCTTCGTAAGTCGCGAATTTATCAATAAAAAGCACGTTATTTTCCAATTTATTCTCACGGGTCAATTTTTGGAGGCTCTCCCGGTACCTTTCCCCGTGAACCCTGGCCACTTCCGGGTGGGTCTTTCCAAGTATGATGTACAGCAAATCAGGATGTTTGCGCACGACTTCAGGAAGGGCTTCCAGGACCAGCTCAAACCCTTTCCCCGGGCTCAGCAAACCAAAAGAAAGGAGAACAAAGCGGCCGGCCAGGCCCAGTTCCTTTTTAAAAGGCTCCGTCTCTACAAAAGGAAGGTCAGGTACACCATGTGGTATCATCACTATCTTTTCCGGTGGCACGTAGTAAATTTCTCTAAGAATTTCTATCGCTTTATTGCTCATTACGACTACCCGCTGTGAACGTTGGATAACCTCGATAAGAGAGGTGTAATAACCCAGGGTGGGCTGCTGCAGTACCGTATGGATAGTCGTAACGACCGGTTTTTTCAGCTTTTCCAGCAGCCGCGCAATATGACGGCCCTCCGGGCCGCCAAACAGGCCAAATTCATGCTGCAGGTTGACCACTTGCAAGTCATTTGCATTGATATGTCCGGCGGCTGCCGTATAGTCTGATACTTTATTTTTGTCAAAAACTAAATCGACTTCCCTGGGGTAGTAAACAGAGGGAAGTCCATCTACTGCTACAACTTTTCCGGCTGTTGCATACTGGTTTTGATAGGAAGTGAATAAATTATGCGTAAAAGTAGCAATTCCACACTCCCTGGGCACGTAAGAACTGATAAAACAGGGGTTGATTTCTTTTTGCAAAACATCACCTCTCGTTTTGAAAATTGTGTAAATTCTGAAAATATTATCGGGCACCATTCCTGCATTTTTCAAATTAACGCTTTATTTACAATAAAACCATCCAATGCTAATTACATTATATAGTAAAACTGAAGATTATACAACCTGAGCCCTGTTTTAGCGGTTCTAAGACAAGGCGGCCGAGCCGCCGGATGTTGCGGTTTAAAAGGGGCTTCTTGGCTTTTCCAGGCACATGGCTGCAAGATCACTGATGCGGGCCGTACCTACGCACATGACTTTGTCCGCGCCGCCCCAGTAAATTTTTACCGTACCGTCCTCCTCCGGAACAGCCCCACAGCAAAAGACCACATTGTGTACATAACCAGTAATCTCCCAGGGGTCTTCGGGCTGGAGAATCCACTCGTCAGCCACACCCAGGATCCGCGACGGGTCGTTCAGGTCGTGCAGGATCACTCCCAGCCTGTAAACAGCCCCGTCCATCGTGCTAAAGACACCGTGGTAAATGTTCAGCCAGCCTCTTTCCGTTCTGAAAGGCGTGGCGCCGGGGCCTATTTTCATTTCATCCCAGTGGTAGCAGGCCGGTTTTACAATAACCCTTGAGTCACCCCAGTGAA
>CAZPXL010000130.1:1751-6380 GCA_964591005.1 uncultured Eubacteriales bacterium | reverse complement strand
GGTGTGATCACAATCTATAAAGGGTCCCTGAAATATGTTTTAAAAGATCTCAGCGTGCTGCTGTCAAAAGCCAACCAGGCCATCCAGACGCTGGAAAAATACCGGTCTGTACAGGACAAGGTGCTGCTGGGGCTGAGCGCGCTGGAATTCGCCGATGCTGTAACATTATTCGATGTGGCCAAGGCCATACAAAGAGTTGAAATGGTTTTAAGAGTGGTCAAGGAGATAGAAAGATATATCAGCGAGCTTGGAGTCGAAGGGCGCCTGATTACCATGCAGATGGAAGAACTGGTGGCCAACACGGAAGACGAAGGCCTTCTGGTAATCCAGGATTATGCCATGGCTATAGGGGAAAAAACTCCTTCCAGTATTCTCAATATAATCAGAAGCTGGCCGGCGGAAGATATACTTGACCTGGCCCTGATCTCCAGGGCTCTTGGTTATCCCGGCAGCGCCAGCATTCTGGACCAGCACGTTCTGCCCAGGGGATATCGTGTACTGGAGAAAATACCCAGGCTGCCCCTGCCCGTAATTGACAACCTGGTTAAGGCTTTCGGGACACTGAGCCGGATCCTGGTTGCCACAACAGAAGAACTTGACGGGGTTGAGGGCATCGGTGAAGTCCGCGCCCGATCAATTAAGGAAGGCCTGAACCGATTCCGGGAGCAGGTTTTGCAGGAATGGCCCAGGTAAAAAGTGGCAGGCGGCCGGCCAAATTAATCCAGATAGAATTTTATAAATCAACTTAAAATTTAATGTTGACACTGCTTAATAGCTGTGCTAGAATTATAGTTTATTTGACAAAGAGCATTTTTTGTGTTATATTTTATACGTGGTAAATTTTTAGTTGTGAAAATATAAGGGGGTACGGCATTGTTTAAAATTGGAGACAAAGTGGTGTACCCGATGCACGGAGCAGGCGTTATTGAATCAATTGAAGAGAAGGAAGTTCTGGGGGAAAAGCGACAGTATTACATCCTGCAGCTTCCCGTCGGCGATATGAAGGTGATGATTCCTATCAACAACGGTGAAGGGGTAGGTTTAAGAGAGGTAATAGACTGGGAAGGCGTGGAAAGGGTGCTGAACATCCTTCGCCAGCAGTGCTCCGCGATGTCGCCGAATTGGAACCGAAGGTACCGTGCCAATTTAGAAAAAATCAAGAGCGGCAACATATACGAAGTAGCTGAAGTTGTACGCAACCTAATTAAAAGAGACCGTGAAAAGGGGCTTTCTTCCGGCGAAAGAAAGATGCTGGAGAATGCGAGACAAATCTTAATCAGCGAACTGGTTCTGGCCACGGAACTGGAGGAAGAAAAGGCCCAGTCACTTTTAGATGGCGCCTTTGCTTAAAAAGCGTCAGTCAAACTGGCGTTTTTTAATTTATGCCTGATTTTTTATATTGATAGCACATTTATGAAAAATTATAATAAGTTATAAGCTGTTTAAAAATATCTTATAAAGGAGGTGAAAATCAAGTGGTAAAGAGGATTGTGTATATGGTTTTGATAGCTGCTTTCACCGCCGGTGGTTTCGCCACAGGGTATTTTTTAGTTAACAGCGATATAATTGCTTTTTTTGTAAACCTGCCCCAGCAGTTTAAATTCGGTTTTATCGGGCTTTCCACGCTGTTTTTCCTGGTAATTGGTATTTTACTGGCGCCCCTGCTGATCCGCTGGGTCGTAAAATTGACGGTTTTTCTTGAACAATATTTACAGAAGATACCGACCCAGGATTTGGTGGCGGGCTCAGTAGGCCTGGTTTTTGCACTTATAATTGCTAATTTAATTAGGCCGGCCATTTCTTCAATCGGTTGGCCCGGTATAGTTTTATCTATTTTATTAACTCTCTTCCTGGCATATCTCGGACTGAGTGTTTTCATAAAAAAACGGGAAGAGCTGTTATCCCTTTTTGCAAGCATGCCCAAGTTCGGCAAGGAACGCGCTGCAAAGTCCGAGTCCCGCTCGGGACAATTCAAAATTCTTGACACAAGCGTTATTATCGACGGGCGCATATCAGAGCTGTGTGAAAGCGGTTTTATCGAGGGCATCATGCTTGTGCCTGCCTTTGTGCTTGAGGAACTGCGCCACATTGCCGATTCTCCTGATCTTCTGAAGCGGAACAGGGGCCGGCGCGGCCTGGACATATTGAACAATATGCGTAAGGACCAGGACATCAAGATCCAGATCTATGACAATAACCGCGGGCTGGAGGAATCGGCCGAGGTGGATACCAAGCTGGTCAAGCTGGCTCAAAAACTGGGAGCCAAAATCATTACCAACGACTTTAACCTGAACAAAGTAGCTGAACTGCATGGTGTCAAGGTCCTCAACATCAATGAGCTTGCCAACGCGGTTAAGCCGGTAGTTCTGCCGGGTGAGGAGATGGTAGTCCAGGTCGTCAAGGACGGGAAAGAGACAGGCCAGGGTGTGGCCTACCTGGATGATGGCACAATGATCGTGGTGGACGGCGGAAAGCGGTATATTAACCAGACCATACCTGTGCTGGTTACCAGTGTGCTTCAAACAGCCGCCGGAAGAATGATATTTGCCAAACCAAAATACGACCGGCGGGTTGATGGACAGGCAGGTTATGCAGAGGTGAACGTCATTGGTTAAAGCAGCGGCGATAGTCCCTGCGGCGGGCAGCGGAACACGGATGGGGAATAAAACTAAAAAGCAGTTTCTTGACCTGGCCGGTATACCGCTCCTTGGACATGCGTTAAAAACATTGGAGGCTTGCCCTGTAGTCCAGAGCATTGTTATAGTTGCAGGTCCCGGCGAGGAAGGCTACTGCCGCAGTGCCGTGGTCGAAAAGCTAGGATTGAATAAGGTTGCAGCAATTGTACCGGGAGGAAAAGAGCGCCAGGATTCCGTGTATAGCGGCCTCCTGGCGCTTTCGCCTGAGTTTGATATTATTGTGGTCCATGACGGGGTCCGCCCTTTTTTCAGCCTCAACATCCTGGAATCGGTTATTGCAGCCGCCCAAACTCACGGCGCCGCCACATGCGCGGTACCGGCCAAAGATACCGTTAAGCTGGCTGATGAAAACAATTTTGTAACCAGGACACTGCCCCGGGATCGCACCTGGCTGGTTCAAACTCCGCAGGCATTTCGCCGCGAGCTGATTATGGAAGCTCACCGCAGGGCCAGGGCCGATAACCTGCTGGCCACTGATGACACTGCCCTGGTGGAGTCTTTCGGCGGGCAGGTGAAGATCGTGACGGGTTCTTATAAAAATATCAAGATTACCACCCCGGAGGATTTAGATCTGGCTGCGGCCATAATAAGGGCGGCCGGTTAAATTTTGAGCGCTTATTTCAGCAGCCTGGAGATCCTGACTTCGAGTTCAGAAGCTGTAAAAGGCTTGTTCATATAGTCATCAACACCGTGTTTGAATGCCTTAAGCAGGGTCTCTTCCGAATTTATGGCGGTTAACGCTATTACCTTAATACCCATTGTTTTTGGGTTTTCTTTAAGCTTTTTGGTCAGCTCCAGGCCGCCCATCCCCGGCATGACCATATCCACCAGGGCTATTTTAGGTTGCTGGTTAAAAGCTATCTCCAGGGCTTTTTGGCCTTCTCCGGCGGTAACAACGCGGTACCCTTTTTCTTTAAGCTGTTTTTCGATGACGTGCCTGATCAGCTTGCTGTCATCCACCACCAGGATCAGGGGTGACTGCAATTGCGCCAGACTGTCCAGTTGATCTATGGTAAGAGTACGGTTTCTTCCAGCCTCTTTAGCCGCGTACAGAGCTTTATCGGCGGCCTGGATCAATTCGTTTTCGTCCTTGTAACTCTGCCCAAACTGTGCTATTCCCGCGCTGAAGGTTACAGTAATCTTTTTCTCGTGATAAGGATCGACCAGCGGTTTTGCAAGCCAGGACTCGCTGAGCCTTTCGATAATTTCTTTAGCGGTTCCGGCTTCGGTTTCAGGCATCAGTACGATGAATTCTTCCCCGCCGTACCTGGCCAAGACATCGGTATGTCTCATGTTTTCTTTTAAAAAACCGGCGAACTGAACAAGGACGTAATCGCCTGACATATGGCCCAGTTGGTCGTTAACCCGTTTAAAGTAATCAAGATCAAGCAGGGTTACGCTAAAAGGTTTTTGTTTTCTTTTGTAATGAAGAATTTCTTCATCCAAACGTTCGTTGAAATATTTTCGGGAATAAAGGCCGGTCAGCTGGTCCCGGACAGAGTGGCTCTGAAAACTCACAATCCGGATAATTGTAGCCCGGACCAGGGCTGCCATCTCCTTGGGGTCGAAAGGCTTGGTAATATAATAGTCCGCACCCAGTTGGTAACATTCCAGTTTTTTATCCAGGTCTTTGGCTGAGGTCAAAAAAAATATCGGCACCCAAAGGTAGCGGTTATCCATCCTCAGTTCTGCGCAGAGTTCTGTGCCGGGCTGGTCGGGCAGGTTTTGTTCCAGGATAATCAGGTCCGGGAGTATTTTATTGAGTAATTTTCTAGCGTCTCCGGAGCTGTTGAAACCATAAACCCGCATGCCAATAAGGTAGAGTTCTTTTGCCAGGGCCCGGCGCACAGCGGGATCGCTGTCCACTATAAGCACGGAATGATGCATTTCCTGGTTAAAGTTTTTATGGTTATAGGCCATTCTGTTTCTCCTG
>CAZPXL010000130.1:0-1651 GCA_964591005.1 uncultured Eubacteriales bacterium | reverse complement strand
AATATCCCTTATGATAAAGGGCTGCTGGGACATTCGGACGCGGACGTGCTGGTGCACGCTATCATGGACGCCGTCCTGGGCGCCGCCGGGGAAGGAGATATAGGGAAACACTTTCCGGATAGCGACAACAAATACAGGGGAATCAGCAGCCTGCTGCTGCTTGCAAAAGTGAGAGACCTGCTTAATGTGAAGGGTATGGAAATCCTGAACATTGACTCGGTAATAATAGCGCAGGAGCCGAGAATGGCTCCCTATACCAATGATATGACAATAAATGTGGCGGAAACGTTGGGGATCAGTGCCGACCGGGTGAACGTCAAAGCAACCACTACCGAGGGACTGGGATTTGCCGGCAGCGGCGATGGAATTGCGGCTCATGCAGTGGCAATGCTCAGGTCTGTGCCCTAGTTCCTTATGACTTAGGGCCAGGTTCTTCCATGATATTCCTCCACTTTTCAATTACTCTTAGTTCTTTTCCAATAGCAGAATCTGTGTTGACAGCACTTTTGATCAGTATTTTTAAATCCTCCTGGCTGATCAGTTCATAAGCTGACGATGTGCTTAGCCGGCCTAAAATATCCCTTAACTTTTCAATGCGGCAGCGCGCGCAATGGGCGCGGGTAAGCAGGCAGGAATCGCAGCACCTTTCTAAAAGCCGGTTGATCTCTTCAAAATCGTCTCGGTCCATCATTTAAATCACCCTTTTTAAAAAAAAATGTCCTTGGTTATTCAAGGGCATCATTGGCCTTGCTTGCCTCTTTTTTAGGACACAGGATTGCCTAAAACTTATGTTAATTATATAAGATTCAACCTGACGTTACAAGCAATTTAAAATTATTAAATATTGTTAAAGGAGATTTTTAGACTGCAGCAAATATTCGGCCCGGACAAGGCCTTGTTCAATATTTTCTGAGATAAGGATTTATGGTCACTTAAAAGTTGCCTGCCCTTGAAACGAGATGTTATAATAAGCTCGTTAAAAAAAGGCATTAATTAGCACTAACCCTGGTCTTTGTTGAATATATGATTGCAATAGTCCCGGGGTTATTTCAGCAGGGTAAGGAGGATTATAATTTGTCATCAGTAAGGGTAAGATTTGCGCCAAGTCCCACAGGCCCTTTGCATATTGGGGGAGCCAGGTCGGCGCTTTTTAATTGGCTGTTTGCCCGCCATTACGGCGGTACGTTTATTGTCCGCATTGAAGATACTGATTTGGAACGTTCATCCCGCCAGTCCGAGGAAAATATTTTGAATGCCCTGCGCTGGCTTGGCCTGGACTGGGACGAGGGCGTCGATGCCGGCGGGCCGTATGGCCCTTACCGGCAGACCGAAAGGCTGGATATTTATAAAAAATACGCTGATACCTTGCTCGAGAGAGGTTCAGCCTACCTTTGCTATTGCTCTGAAGAGGAACTGGCAGCTGAAAGAGAGGCCCTTATGGCCAAAGGCGAACTGCCCCGGTACATGGGGCGCTGCAGGGACCTTACTGATGGAGAACGCGCCAGGCTGGAAGCGGAAGGCCGCCGGCCCGTGGTCCGCTTTCGCGTACCCGAAGACAGGGCGGTCCTGGTCAAAGACTTGGTCCGGGGGGACGTAACCTTTGAGTGCAGCGAGATAGGCGACTACATCATTATCAAGTCGGACGGCATCC
>CAZPXL010000129.1:0-6484 GCA_964591005.1 uncultured Eubacteriales bacterium | reverse complement strand
AAAAACCGCTTCCCTGCCTCGCGGCATAAAGCGGTTTTTGTCTACAGTCTGAGAAAGAGCCGTAATGGCTCTTTCTCATTGGCCGGCGAGCAGAGAAACTTTGCGGGGGTTTTAAAACGCTAGTTTTTAAAAGAGGCACGATAAAACGTGCGGCAATTTAAGACAGACAAAAGGAAATAATTTGTCGACATAGAAGTAATAAAAAAGTGCAGTAAAAGTAACCTGCGGGGGTGGAATATGGGAAAAACCATAGCAATTGCAAACCAGAAGGGCGGTGTGGCCAAGACTACCACGGCCGTTAATCTTGGCGCCTGGCTTTCTATTATGGGGCAAAAGGTCCTGCTCATAGATACAGACCCCCAGGGGAACGCTACAACCGGCGTGGGTATCGATAAAGAAACTGTGGAAAACTGCATATACGATGTGATGATAAATAGTATTCCCGTGCAGGAAGTAATTTTGCCCAGCGCGGTAGAAAACCTCGATCTCCTGCCCGCGACCATAGAGCTGGCGGGCGCTGAAATCGAGCTGGTGGGAGTTCCCGAAAGGGAGCATGTATTGAAAAAAGCCCTGGCGGAGATAAAGAGCGGCTATGACTTTATTTTCATTGACTGCCCTCCCTCACTTGGGCTGTTGACCATTAACGCCCTGTCCGCAGCGGACTCCCTGTTGATTCCCATCCAGTGCGAATATTACGCCCTGGAAGGACTGGGACAGCTTTTAAACACATTCCAGCGCGTGCAGCAGAATCTCAACAAGGACCTTGTTCTGGAAGGGGTGCTGCTGACCATGTTTGACGGGAGGACAAATTTATCTATTCAAGTAGTGGATGAAGTCAAAAAATATTTTAAAGGAAAGGTGTACAGGGCTATTGTGCCCAGAAACGTAAGGCTGAGTGAAGCGCCAAGCCACGGCAAGCCGGTAATGGTCTACGACCGGCGCTCCAAGGGGTCGGAAGTGTACCATGAGCTCGCGAAAGAGGTGATGGGTATTGAGTAAGCGCAGGGGATTGGGTAAAGGCCTGCAGGCATTGCTCCCCGTAGCCACAGGGGAAGCTGCTCAGGAAAAGGATGGCCTGCTGGAAATCGATGTGGAGTCAATCCGGCCCGCAAAGCGGCAGGCAAGGCAGCTTTTCGATCAAGAAAAACTGGCCGGCCTGGCTGGCTCAATCAAGGAACACGGGGTCATACAGCCGGTGCTGGTGAGGAAGCTTGCGGACGGGAGTTACGAGCTTATAGCGGGAGAGAGACGATGGCGGGCCTGTAAGAGCCTGGGGCTTAAAACCATTACGGCTTTTGTCAAAGATTACCCTGACCTGGAAGCTACGGCGGCCTCTTTGATCGAAAATATCCAGCGTGAGGACCTTAACCCACTGGAGGAGGCATCCGCATACCGGCAGTTAATGGAGGATTTTGCCCTGACCCAGGAAGAGGTCTCGAAGAAGGTCGGGAAGAGCAGGCCATTAGTCGCCAACACGTTAAGACTGCTTGGCCTTCCCGGTGAAATAAAGGAATTGATTGCATCGGGCAAATTAAGCGCCGGTCACGCGAGAGCGCTGCTGGCGATAAACAACGCCCAACTGCAAATAGATGCCGCTGAAAAAATTGCGCTGCAGCAGCTGAGCGTGCGCCAGGCAGAAATAATGGCCCGGGAAGCCGCAGAGGGTAAAAAAGACTCCGCCCGCAGCAAACAGGCGCCGGCGCAGAACCTGCTGAAAGCCGAGGAACGGCTTAAAAAATTTTTAAAAACCAGGGTAAAGGTTAAAGAAAATCGCGGCGGCGGCGGCAAACTGGAAATTGTATTCAGCAGCGAAGATGAACTGAAGAGGATTTTGGAGCTTGTGATTAAAGGGCGCCAAGGGTAATGTTTCACGTGAAACAATTTTGAAGAGCTTAGACAGGGAGATGTTTTTTTGACCGGGACTATAGTAAACGCTGCAGCAATAATTCTTGGCTCCCTGGCGGGGTTGCTTTTTAGTAAAGGGATGCCGGAACGGGTACGCAATACAGTTATGCAGGGTCTGGGGCTTGCCGTCCTGCTTATTGGCATTCAGATGTCCATGCAAAGCCGGCAGATACTGGTTGTTGTGGCCAGCCTGGTGCTGGGGGGCCTGACGGGGGAAATGCTTAACATAGAGGGGCGGCTTGAACGACTTGGAAGATGGGTTGACGCAAAGGCGGGCGGCGCGGCAGGAGAAGCAGGCAAAGCTTTTGTAACAACCAGCCTGATATACTGTGTCGGCGCCATGGCCATCGTTGGCTCAATTGAGGACGGCCTTAACAACAATCATCAAATACTTTTTACCAAAGCCGCACTGGACGGGGTCTCGGCCGCCTTATTCGCGTCAACCATGGGGCCGGGTGTTGCTTTATCGGCCCTCCCGGTTTTTATTTATCAGGGGACAATTACGCTGCTGGCTTTTTTTGCAAAAGGTTCTTTTGGGTCGGAAGCGATTTTGGAAATGAGTGCTGTCGGAGGGCTATTAATTCTCGGAATTGGTATTAATATCCTCGGTATCAGGGAAATAAAAGTTGGCAGTATGCTGCCGGCAATATTTTACGCCATTCCCCTGGCTTACTGGCTGCCCAAAATCATTCCGGGATAATCCCGCAAGCATAAATATTGCCAAAGGTTTATTTGTAAAAAAGCCCGAGATCCTGCGGCAAGGAAGATATTGTTTCACGTGGAACATTATTTGTTACAGGGTTGGGCACGTCGGAAACCCCGGCATCACATGCTAAATAATGCCTGTTCTGAAGCCTGTTTGTATAATGTTAAATTGGCAACAATTAAAGAAAGCAATTCTATTTACAATAATTACGAAGGGGGTGATGGCCCTGATGTTCAGAGATCGGGTTGAAGCGGGAAGAAAACTGGCGGAAAAGCTTGCGGGCAGTATTGAAAACAGCGGTCTGGTGCTGGCCATACCTCGCGGCGGTGTGGTTGTGGGAGCGGAAATTGCCAGAAGACTTGGGCTTGATTTGGATTTAATTATACCACGCAAAATCGGCTCGCCGCAAAATCCGGAAGTGGCGATCGGGGCTGTAACTCAGGACGGGTCAACTATTTTAAATACTCGGCTGATTGAAAAGCTTGGGATAACAAATCTTGAGTTGGAAGAGGCAATTTCCCGCGAAACGATGGAAATAATTAGGAGGATAGCTCTATACGGGGGAGGGTGGGAACAGAAAGATTGCGCCGGCAGGCAGATACTTGTGGTGGACGACGGTGTCGCTACCGGCTTTACAATGCTAGCCTGCCTTCGTTCAGCAAGAAATTTGCATCCGGGGGAGCTTATTCTGGCTGTGCCAGTGGCGCCGTCGGACACTCTCGCGCTGCTGCAAAAAGAAGTGGACCGGGTTGTCTGCCTGCTCACCCCCGATAACTTTTATGCAGTTGGGCAGTTTTACGATAATTTTGACCAGACCAGCGATGAAGAGGTTATAAAAATAATGAAAGAGTTAAGATGAGTTAAGGAATAAAAGACCCCCTTCTTCCAAACAATACAGGTGAGAAAGGGGGTCTTTTTATCAAAAAAATTATTGCTGTAGAAGAAGGGCTGTCTAGTATTATTAAAGAGAGCCTAACCAGGGAAGGTTACGATCTTGTTAAACCCGGCGCGGGCGCCAGGGTGGATGCGACAATAGTAACCGGAATTGATAATAATGTTATGGGAATGCAGGACGTTTCCGGCAAACAGCCGGTTATCGACGCCAGCGGCAAAACGGCCGAACAAATCATAAGAGACCTCAAAGCACGTCTCTAAGCCTATTAAAAAAACAAGCGGGGACATCCTTTTCAAGGGATGTCCCCGCTTGAGCTTGCTCTTTAACAGCCACGGGCGCTTTGCGGGCGGGAAAACTCCGTTATAACCTTGCCGAGCCCGTTTGCAATCACGTCGGCCAGCCGCATCACTACATTCAGGCGGGTGTTCTGCAGCACTATGTACTCCATAAACCCGCCCACGTTTACGATGCCGGTTATGTGGATCTGTCCCACAGGGGGTAGGTTTTTATTAACACCCGCGCCGGGATTGAGAGAACCGTCCCCCAGGTTTATACAGCCCACGTTTTCAATTCTTCCAAGGCAGGCGTCAACAGCAATAATTAAAGGGTTTTTATACTTACCGTATATTTTTTCGAGGGTTTCCTTCAAGTTGCTGGCATGGACCGGATTGTCCAGGGTGCCGTATACTTCAAAAAACTCCTGGTTAAGCAGGTCAATTTTTGAACCCACCAGCGGACCAAGGCAGTCCCCTGTTGAACGATCTGTCCCTATGCAGAGCAGAACCCTTGGGTTATCATCATCGTGCTTTTTAAGGCGCAAAGATAGATCGCTGGCAAATTTGCTGGATGCCCCCAGGTCCTCTATGTGAATTTTTGTTTTCTCCGTATTGTTGACAGGCGTTCGTTCATTCAAAGCAACCATTTTGCCTTTCCTCCTGAAACAGCCAAACTACTATATTTTATTTCCAAAGGGGGGGGGAGTTATTCCTCATTTTTAAAATTTTTAGTCAGAACTTTATATCGCTGGCATAGAATTGGTAAAAGGTTGTTTTGTCTTGGCCTGTTTGTTTTTTTATATAATTAGGCGCATGCTGTTCCAGGGGCGGTGATTATGATCCGGCAAAGAGAGAGTCTCTGGCTTTTAGCCAAGGTAATCAGCGTCTATATCGGCGCCATTATCGGCGCCGGATTTGCTTCCGGCCAGGAAATAATGCAGTTTTTCATCCTGCACGGCAGGCCGGGGCTGTTTGGGGTGGCCCTGGCGACAATACTTTTCGCCTACCTGGGCGGGCTGGTGATGTATTTGTCCATCACCATGCGTTCGGGAAGCTATAGAAAGTTGTTCAGCTTTCTGCTGGGAGAAAAAGCGGGGCGTTTTATGGATATTATTAATATCTTCATGCTGCTGGCGGGCGTGGGAGTGATGATGGCTGGCAGCGCCGCCGTCTTCAGCGAGCATTTTTACCTGCCGGCCGGGGCAGGGGTCTGGTCGGTGGCGGTACTTACCTCCCTGGTGCTCATGGGAGGCCTGGAGGGTGTTTTAAGCGCCAATGTCTGCCTGGTTCCTTTGAAATACCTGGCGGTAGTGGCGATATCGCTGGCCGCACTTATGAGTCCTGACGGTTTAGCCGGGAACCACACAACAGTCTCAACAGGAGGAGGCGTCACCGGCAGCTGGGCCCTGGCGGGGTTTTTATATGTATCCTATAATATGGTTGTGCCGGTGGCGGTTCTTTCTTCCCTGGGTAAAACTGTACCGCTGAAAACAGGTCTGGTTGGCGGGGTGCTCGGAGGACTGCTGCTGGGCCTGGCCATATTTTTGGTGACAGCGGCGGGACTGGCACACCTTCCCGAGGCTGCCTCCTACCAGGTTCCCATGCTGTACCTGGCCGGACGGTTTGGCCCGGTGCTGCGTTTGAGCCTGGGGCTGTTGATATGGCTGGCGATTTTAACCACAGCGATTGCCAACGCCCATGGTTTCGCCAGCAGGCTTGCTCCCGCAGGAGGATGTCGATACCGTTTGTTTGGAATAGGTTCATGTCTTCTGGCTCTTCCTCTTTCGTACTTCAGTTTTACCAGCCTGGTTCGTTTTCTCTACCCGCTGTTCGGCTGCGCAGGGCTTGTCCTGCTGGCCGCACTGCTGGTCAAGCCGCTGTTTTGTTTTTTTCGCAATAAATAAAAAGGTGTTCACAACTGGTAATTATTCCTTATAATTAATTAGACAAATGAATTTTTAGGGTTAGATAAGTTCGCACGTTTTAAATTGAACCGCAGGGAGGAAACAGATTGAACTGGCTGGACTGGTTGATCGTGGCCGCGCTGGCTTGCTCAGCTATTCAGGGGCTGCGCTCCGGGCTTGTGTCAAGCGTGGCGAGGCTTGCCGGGATTATGCTTGGTTTCGGGATCGGCATAACCTATTACCGGGATCTCTCCGTATATTTGAACAGCCAGTGGCATTTAGAAGATAAAATAATGCCGCTGACCGGTAAAATTTTAAAATACTTCTTCCCGGCTAAATTAACATCGTCTGCCGCTTTTTATAATGGGCCGGCAGCGTCACCGGGGGATCTCGCCGCGGCCCAGTTTAATCCATACAGCATGTTGAATTCATATGGCGAATACCTGTCCAGGTCATTTGCCGCCGTGATTCTAAACGTGTTATGTTTTTTAGCGCTGATCATGATCACGGTATGGGTTGTAAATCTGGCCGGTTATATTCTCACCAAAGTAGCGGACGCAAGTTTTTTGGGGCCGCTTAACCATATAGGCGGACTGTTCTTTGGCGGAGTTAAAGGCATAATTATGGTGATGATATTTTTGACGGTGATATCGCCTTTTCAGCAGGCCGACCTTCTGCCCCAAAAGCCTTCGGAAACACCGGGCGGGGCGCCGTCTAACGGGGCAGGGGCTTTTTCGAAATCAAAATTTTTGCCTTACTTTTTGCCTTTGTTCAGCGCCATTGACCGGCCGCTGCAGGG
>CAZPXL010000128.1:0-6527 GCA_964591005.1 uncultured Eubacteriales bacterium | reverse complement strand
CGATATCGATGAAGACGAAATAATGCTCGGGGCAATAGACGCGGGGGCGCAGGATATTAATGTTGAAGATGATTTGTACGAAATAATCTGTGACCCGACTGACCTCCAGTCCGTCAGGGAGAGCCTGGAAAAGGCGGGCGTTAAAATAGCGTCGGCGGAAGTAACCATGGCGCCGCAAACAACGGTTAACCTCGATGGGGAGAAAGCTGAACAGATGATGCGGCTGATGGAGACGCTGGAGGACCATGATGATGTGCAGAATGTTTACGCCAATTTTGAGATAGAGGACTAAAGGTACGGCCATCCTGAAGAGGGTGGTCATTTTAGTCGTAAGTCGTGAGTCGTGAGTATCCGGGTATTCCTCCGAGTCTTTAAACCCTAGAGGCTGCCCCTAATTATCACGTCTCATTTCTCACGTCTCACGTCACAACTTCCACCCACCCACGACTCAAACGGGTAGTTTTTTTATGGGGTTAGGGATCTCTTTAAATGGAAATAATATACATATATATTTATTGCCGGGAGAATTATGATGACATTTTACAAAAACAATTTATTCACAGGCGCGTTGGTGCTCCTATTAGTTCTCTCTATAGGGGCAGGATTTTTCTGGGGCAGCTATATGTATCAACCTGAAAGCAGGCCGGCCGGGCTTATCCTGCCCGGCTGGAATTTGTTTAAACCCAGGGTTACCCCGGAAACAGTATTGTACAAGGAAAAAGAGTACCTGTGCGGCGATTTGGAGAAAATTTCGGAAGAATACGCGCCAGGAGAACTATTGAACCTGGACAAAAAAGCCCTTATGGAAAAATTCCCTGCTTCGGAAGGGTGGGCTGTCAATTTTACCGATCCCGGTTTGCTGACCCTCACATTAAAAACGGATGAATTTTGCCCAACCCACAGGAAATTTCGGCACATCGGGCTGTATCACGGGCTTGTGGCTGTTTATGAGGGACCACTTGGTTATAATGACAAAGTCTTAAGGGTGGAGAATATCATAGCGGAATCACTTGACCCCGGCTTTAGAATAAAGCTTGAGCAGTCCATGGATCTCGAAAACCAGTCGCATTCTGCCGCGGAGAAACTTCGTGAAGAGCTGGAATTCAGTTCTGACGAGACACTCAACGCGGCTCTGGAAAACATGGACGAGCATATTTGATCCTATGGTCAATTGCTTTATATGATGGTTTTTAGTCTCCTATAGAAAGTAGTAACCGCGGGACCGGTCGTATATCCAAACCGGTCCCGTTTTATTTGGTTGTGAAGAAAAAATAAAGGATTGGTCCCCTTTCCGTAGAAATAAATCTTCAGGTGGAGGGGGTGGGAACATATGTTTATAATGGGAGTAGACCCCGGTACCGCCATTACCGGATATGGTTTAATCAGATATGACGGCAGCCGTTTTTCCCTGGTCGAATGCGGCTGTGTCCGGACGAGCCCCGAATCGCCCATGTCCGACAGGCTGCATACTCTGTACAGGGAACTGACTGGTATTATCAGGCAGTACAAGCCTGAGCAGTTTGCCATAGAAGAGCTGTTTTTTAATAAAAACGCCCGGACCGCGCTGGCTGTCGGACATGCCAGGGGAGTCGCCATGCTGGCCGCTTCAAGTTCCGGCATGCCTGTCTTTGAATACACTCCCCTGCAGGTAAAACAGGCTGTGACCGGGTTTGGCCGGGCGGCGAAAACGCAGGTGCAGTATATGGTTAAGACAATTCTGGCCCTGCCGGAAGCGCCGGCCCCGGATGACGTGGCGGACGCGCTCGCGGTGGCCATATGCCACGGGCAATTATATACATGGGTGAGGAAGTTGAAATGATCGCTTTTATTAAAGGAAAGCTGGCGGATATTCAGGCGGGATCGGTTATAATCGACGTCGGCGGTATAGGGTACAAGGTACAGGTGCCTTTGTCGCTTCAATACAGGCTCCCGGCCACAGGCAGCGAGCTCATGCTGCATACCAGCCTGGTAGTCAGGGAGGACAGTTTTTCCCTGTATGGTTTCCAGGGTGAAAACGAACTGGCTTTCTTCTTAAAGCTTTTAAACGTCTCCGGTGTCGGGCCCAGAGGAGCTCTCGCCATCCTGTCCATATACACGCCCGCCGAACTGGGCAGGGCAATCGCCGGTGAAGACATCGCCTCGCTGACCAGGGCGCCCGGCATTGGCAAGAAGACGGCTGCCAGGATTGTTTTGGAATTAAAAGACAAGGTGTCTGATTTATTCGATGCTTCAGATCCCCGGAATATCGTGATCGGGCGTGAGGTCGATGCGTTGGAGGCCCTGGAAGCGCTTGGATACTCCGCCGTGGAGGCCCGCCGGGCAGTTAAAGAGGCACAGGCCGGGCTGGAAAACCCCCCGGTGGAGGAACTGGTCAAAAACGCGCTGCGCCTGCTGGTAAAGAAGTAAAAATATTTAGTAAAAATAATGGGTCTATAGTGTTGAAACCAGATGAGACGTGCAATGAGACGTGAGAATTGTGAATTGTAGGTGCGACTTCAGTCGCACATTGGTCTGCTGGAGCCAACCCGAAAGCGGAACGAGGACACACCGTTTGGGACATGATTAAAAGATTGAGACGTGAGAATAGAAATGAGACGTGAGAATGAATGATAGAACTTAAGTGGTCTTAAAAGCCCAATAGGAATGCATTAATCCCACGACTCACGACACACGACCCACGACTCAAATGAGGTGCATGTTGATGGAAGAAAGGCTGATATCAGCCGCCGCGCGTCCGGAAGACTTTGAGGCCGATTTGAACCTTCGCCCCCGCAGGCTGGAGGAATATATCGGTCAGGTAAAAGTAAAGGAAATGATCTCTGTCTTTATCCAGGCCGCTCGTGAGCGGAGCGAGGTCCTGGACCATGTCCTCCTGTTCGGACCGCCCGGACTGGGGAAAACAACCCTTGCCAATATTATCGCTTTTGAAATGGGCGTGAACATCAGGACTACGTCCGGCCCGGCCATAGAGCGCCCCGGCGACCTGGCTGCCATACTCACCAACCTGTCTCCCGGAGATATTTTGTTCATCGACGAAGTCCACCGCCTGAGCAGGACTGTTGAAGAAGTATTATACCCGGCCATGGAGGACTATGCCCTGGATATTGTTATCGGCAAGGGGCCTGGCGCCCGCTCGTTAAGACTGGAGCTCCCGAAGTTCACCCTGGTTGGGGCCACCACCCGCGCCGGCCTGCTGACATCTCCCCTGCGGGACCGTTTTGGCGTTATCAGCAGGTTGGATTACTACGAGCCGGAAGACCTGGTGCTCATTGTGACCAGGACGGCGGGTATACTGGGGGTTGAAATAACACGGGAAGGCGCCCTTGAAATTGCCGGCCGCTCCAGGGGTACGCCCAGGGTCGCCAACCGCCTGCTGAAAAGGGTAAGAGATTACGCCCAGGTCAAAGCGGATGGTATTATCACCAGTGAAGTGGCCTCTGAAGCGCTCAAGTTCCTGGAAGTTGACGCATTGGGGCTGGACCAGGCCGACAGGAGACTGCTGTTAGCCATTATCCAGAAATTTGAGGGGGGGCCGGTTGGGCTTGAAACCCTGGCGGCTGCCACCAGCGAAGAATCGGAAACACTGGAGGACGTTTATGAGCCGTATCTGATCCAACTCGGCATGCTGGCCAGGACACCCCGCGGCCGTGTCGCCACGCCATCGGCATATCAGCACCTTGGCCTGGAACGCGGCGCCAAAGATTTAAAACATGAGACTTTATGGTAATAATACAAAGAGACAATAAGACAACAAATTGACAGGATTTACAGGATTATAATTAAAATTAAATTACACAGGATTTACAAGATTATAAGGATTAACAAGATTTAAATAAAATTATTTATATAATAAATTTTTTGTAAAGTTAAATTATTTAAAATTCTGTTAATCTATTTAATCCTGTTAATCTTGTAAAAATTGTTTAATTATTAAATCTTAGCGTGAGGAGTACGCCTGATGAAAATTTTGCTGCACGCCTGCTGCGCTCCCTGCTCGATCTATCCCGTGAAATTTTTAAGGAGCGAGGGCATGGATGTCACAGGGTATTATTTTAATCCCAACATACATCCCTATACTGAATTTATAAAGCGGAAAGACGCCCTTGGAAAATACGCCGCTGAAATTGGCATGGAAATGATCTTTGATACAGGTTACTACCTGGAGGAATTTATACGGGCTGCCGCTTACAGGGAGCAGCACCGCTGCCGGGCATGCTACTTCATGCGGCTGGACCAGGCTGCGAGGGAAGCAAAGGAAGGCGGCTATGATTGCTTCAGCACCACCCTCCTGGTCAGTCCCTACCAGAAACACGAGCTGATCGGGGAAATTGGCCGTTCGGCGGGAGATAAACACGGTGTAAAGTTTCATTATGTGGATTTCCGGCCGGGTTACAGGGAGGCCACGGCGCTGTCCAGAGAGATGGGCATGTACCGCCAGAAGTACTGCGGCTGCATCTACAGCGAAAAAGAACGTTATTATAAACCGAAGAATAAGGGGAAGTGAAAGGTTAATGTGGGAATCTCTCGGCAGGTTATTCCTGTTTTTCGGCTTGATTATGCTGGTGTTGGGGGCCTTAATGCTGGTTGGCGGCAAGTTGTTCAACCTGGGCCGCTTGCCCGGCGACATCTTTATCCGGAGAGGTAACTTCAGTTTCTACTTCCCGATAGTCACCAGCATTATATTGAGCATATTGCTTACGATAATTCTCAACATTTTCCGCCGGTAGCCGATTATGGCTCCGGTTTTTTTTAGTTTCAGAAGGAAATTACACTAATCTGCCGAATTTCTGTCGGGATGAGGACAATAATACCATCTTGTACCTGGTACAAAGTTATTAAGTTATTAATCCATGGAGGGTTAAATGTGAAATTAACTAATATATTTATTGCGGCTTTTATAGTTCTATCGTGCCTGTTTTTTCAGGCCGGGGAGGCGGGAGCCGCTGCTGCCGGCACTGTCCGGGTGGTCCTGGTAAGGGGTACTGACGCCCTCTCCTTTCAAGTAAGCGGAAACTATCAAATTGTAGACCGGTCAACAGGCCGTGTGATTGCTGAGCCGAAGCAGGGTGAAAAACTGAAGGTGGAACTAAAGGGAAACCGTATCGCTGTTTCAGGCTCGCGGGACACTTACGGGACTATCAAAGGCCCGGTGACAGTGCGCGAGTCAAGTTCCGCAGCCGCCGTTATTAATGGAAGCGGACAGGTGACGGAACTGAGCCTTCAAACTTTGAACGCTATAAACGGATTCGGCGATACTGTATCATTAAATTCGTCAACCAGTCCAACTATCAGGACATCGAGCGGAACGGTTAAATTTACAGGCGGCAGTGGTGATTTAAACCTCGTTTCCTTAAACGGCGCCGCGAGATACCGCGGCGACATGGAATTCTGCCTGGAGGGCGGCAAGCTGGCCGCGGTAAATGTGCTGAACATCGAAGATTACCTGCGTGGTGTGGTACCGGCCGAAATGCCCGCCTATTGGGAACCTGAAGCCTTAAAGGCACAGGCGGTGGCGGCGCGGAACTATGCGCTGCAGCAAGTCGAAACCAGCCGGGGTTCTACTTTTAACGTCTACTGCGACATATCGAGCCAGGTTTACGGGGGGTATGACGCCGAAACTACTGCAACCAATAAGGCCGTAGAGGAGACCAGGGGGGTAGTAATGCTTTCAGGCGGTGAAATAGCGGCTGCCTTTTTCCACTCCAGCAGCGGCGGCTGCACTGAAAACAGCGAGGACGTCTGGATCAACAAGGTTCCTTATATAAAATCAAAAAAAGATCCATATGACAAAAATGAAAATTACTACAACTGGAAGGTTAGTTATACAACCGAACAACTAAAGGACGAGCTGGCGGCCGACGGATATAAGTTCAAAAAAATAACGGATATTAATGAATTAGCCCGCACATCGTCCGGCGCGAGGGTTAAAAAATTGGAGATAAAAGGTGAGGGAACAACAGGGAGACCGCTTACCGTTGTAATAGAAAACGCCGATAATGTCAGGATAGCGCTTGGTTTGAAAAGTTCGCTATTTAAATTAACCAGGAAATACGATAAAAATAAAAACCTGACCGGCGTGGAAATCACGGTCCAGTGGCGCGGTCGGGAAGCCCACCTGCTCCAGTACGGAGCCCTCGGTATGGCCGAAAAAGGTTATAATTATCAGGATATCCTGAAATACTATTATACCGGAGTTGTACTGGCTGAAGACTACGGCCGATAAGAAAATAGGAGTTAACTGATACGGGTGAATATTTCTGAATTTGATTATTTACTGCCACAAGAACTGATTGCCCAGGACCCTGTCAGAGACAGGGATTCATCCAGGCTGATGGTCGTCCGGCTGGACCGGGAAGGATTTGAACACCGCAGGTTTGCGGACCTTTGCGATTATCTGAAACCGGGCGACGCTCTCATTGTAAATGACACAAAAGTGATCCCGGCCAGGCTGATGGGTTTTAAAGAAACGACAGGAGCTCAAGTGGAGGTCCTTCTGTTGAAACAGCTGGACGACAGGCGCTGGGAGG
>CAZPXL010000127.1:0-6590 GCA_964591005.1 uncultured Eubacteriales bacterium | reverse complement strand
ATATCAAAAAATTCGTGCAAAAAGTTACCCAGGTTACCTTCAGCGGCCAGAACTCCGTTAAGAACAAACAGAAAATACTCTATGTCACCGAGCGCGCCGTTTTCACCCTGGAAAACGGAGAGGTAACCCTGATCGAAATTGCGCCGGGTCTCGACGTGGAAAAAGACGTTCTTGCCATTATGGATTTCAAACCAAAGGTTTCACCCAATTTAAAAGAAATGCCGAAGGAAATATTTGAGCCGCAGTGGGGAAAACTCAAGCAAATTATTGAATCACACGCATAAATTATATTGAGACAAAAAGAACGTCCCCTTGTATCACTTTGGTGAGACAAGGGGACGTTCTTTTTGTCTCATTTTCTTGCTAAATTCACAAAATAGTCCACAATGTTAATAGTAAATATGTGTTTACTATTAAACGCGTTTATAATATACTGTTGCTGTTAGTAAAAACTGTTTTCACGGGAGGTGTTAATATAGGCAGCTTAGAGGATGTGGCCGGCAATTTTTTTGCACTTTTGTCTTACATGCGACATAAATTTTTCAGGCCGTTGGAACAAAAAACACGCTCCCGGCTGAGCCATGTTCAACATTTTGCGGTCTCAACCTTGTACCGGAAGGGTTCTCTGTCGATGTCCGAACTGGCTCAAGAGATGCAGATATCAAAACAGCAGCTGACTCCCCTTGTTAATAAACTTATTAACCAGGGTCTGCTGGCTAAAAATGAAGATGAAAACGACCGGCGCATTGTGCGCATAGAAGTAACTGAAAAGGGCAGAAAAATGGTCAAAGAAATTTTTGCGGAAATAAAAATTGACCTTGTGGAAAAGCTCAGGTTACTTTCGGAACAGGAACTTGCAGAGTTGGACCAGATGCTGAAAAGAATTCTGGAGATCCTTAAAAGTGTAGAGCAAAGATAAAACAAGGCCAGGGAATCAAGAATTCAAAACCTTAAAGGTGGTCAACGCATGAAAAACCTGAAAAAAATACTGATTATACTGGCAGTAATAGTCCTCGCCGGCGGGGCGGCGGGAGTCTCATATTTCGTTTACGAGAGCGCCAACTACTTCTCCACTGAAAATGCCCAGATCACTTCCGATATAATAACGCTGACACCGGAAGTGACCGGCAAGCTGAAGAACTGGGACGTCAAAGAGGGGGACTATGTCAGGGCCGGGCAGGTGCTTGGCAGGCAGGACGTCAGCATGATGGTTACGAGCACCGCGCTGAACCCCCAGGCGCTGGCCAGCTCGGCTGACACCATCATCTCCAAAGCGGACATCAAATCGCCAATCGACGGTAAGGTTATACTGTCAAATGTGGTCAAAGGCCAGGTTATATCGCCCGGAATGGAGATTGCCACCATAGGTGACACCTCGCACATATACATCAAGGCAAACATCGAAGAGACTGATATTATCAAAATCAAGCCGGGGCAGGAAGTCGATATCAAAATTGACGCGTACTCCAACAAACACTTCACAGGTTATGTCGAAAGCATCGGGCAGGCCACGCAGTCGGCATTCAGCCAGTTTCCTTCACTCAACACCAGCGGGACATACTCCAAGGTCACCCAACTGATACCGGTGAAAATTACCATCACAGACGCCGACAACCTGACCCTCATGCTCGGCATGAACGCGACCGTGAAAATCCATATCAATCAGTGAAAGAAGGTTTGTATATGAGTAAGCGATTTTTGTTGTTTCTGGCGTCTCTCCTGGCTGTAATCCTTTTACTTACAGTTGCCGGCTGCGGCCGGAACGGGGACGGGGCGGTGGCGGTAACAGCGGCAACCGCTGATAACCTGGAACTGGAAACAACTCTTGAGCTGAGCGGCGTCCTGGTGCCGGAGCGGACGGTTGACATATCAAGCAAGATTTCCGGCAAGGTGGTCGGCCTGGGCTTCAGCGCCGGCAGCGCGGTAAAGGCCGGGGATGTCCTGATGCAGCTGGATACTGATACGCTAAGCGCCCAGCTGGCGCAGGCGGAAGCCGGCCTGCAGTCGGCCGAGGCCTCGGCGGAGGCGGCTGTCAACCAGGCATCTTTAGCCGGAATAAACCTGGACGCGGCCCAAAAACTATATGACCGGACAAGTATTCTCCACGAGTCCGGCGCGGTGTCACAAAGCCAGATGGACGATGTTGCAGACAAGCTGAATATCGCGCGGAACCAGTACGAAAACGCTGCCGGCCCGGCCCAGGCCCAGGCTCAGGCCGCGATTAGCACGGCCCGGGCCAACATCAGGAACATTCAGGTGCAGATTGACAACGCCACGGTCAGAAGCCCTTTGGACGGGATTGTTACACTCCAGAATGTTAATGCCGGCCAGGTGGTTTCGCCGAACGTCCCGGTGATTTCTATTGTCGACACCTCGACTCTGAAATTAAAGTGCACCGTATCACAGGACCTGTTGCCGCTGCTGTCGGTTGGCCGGGAAATGGACGTTACCGTTGACAGCTACCCGGACTGCAGGCTGGAAGGGAAAATAACGAGCATCGGACCAATCGCTGTAAGCACCGGCGAGGTTTTTCCCCTGGAAATCGCCGTTAACAACAACGGCGGTCTCCCGGCGGGACTGTCGGCCCGGGCCGCGATAATCACCAGGATCAGCGGGATTTTGATTCCGGCATCGGCGGTGGCGCAGGGCGGAGGCGAAAGTTATGTGTATGTCATCAAAGACAACACCGCTGTAAAGCGGGTTGTGAAAGTCGGGCTCATAAACGATAAGACAGCCCAGATCCTGAAGGGGCTAAACGCGGGAGAAATTGTTGCTGTTACCAATGTGGGCGCTCTTACCGACAATAAACAGGTGACAGTTAACTAATTGAAACAAGCGGAGATTGATATAGATGGCAAAATTATTCCGGTTTTTAAGGCCGTATCTCTGGCCTTTATTCTGGGTCATGCTGGTCCTTTTCGCCCAGTCTATCGCGGAACTGTATCTCCCCACGCTGATGGCGGAAATCGTCAACAACGGCATGATGAAGGGCGACACCGGCTACATCTGGAAATACGGGAGCTACATGCTGATCGTGGCGCTGGTGGGCAGCTTTTGCTCCATCATCGGCAGCTACCTTTCTTCAATAATAGGGATGGGTTTCGGCAGGGATGTCCGCAACGGCGTTTTTTCGCGCGTGGAGAGCTATTCCCTCAATGAATTTGACAAAATCGGAACTGCTTCCCTGATAACCAGGACCACCAACGACATTATCCAGGTGCAGACCCTGGTGATCATGGGCCTGCGCTTTATGGTCTTTGCCCCGATCATGTGCGTTGGCGGCATTATCATGGCTTATTCCAAGGACAAGCAGCTGACTCTGATCCTGGCCGTGGTGCTGCCGGTCATGCTGCTCCTGATCGGGATCCTGGCCAAGTATATCGTCCCCCTGTTTAAAGCAATGCAGGTAAAGCTCGACAAGGTTAACCTGGTGCTGCGCGAGAACCTTACCGGCATCAGGGTGATCCGGGCTTTCAACAAACTGGCAAGCGAAAACAAACGGTTTGAGGCGGCCAACCGTGATCTCACTGACAACGCCATTCGAGTGAATAAGATAATGGCGATGGTCCAGCCGGTTATGATGGTTATTATGAATTTGACCTCCGTCGCCATCATCTGGTTTGGCGGCCACCGTATCAGCCAGAACATGATGCAGGTGGGTGACATGATGGCTTTTCTCCAGTACGCGATGCAGGTCATGTTTTCCATCATCATGGTGACCATTATGTTTGTCATGGTGCCGAGAGCCCAGGCCTCGGCGGCCCGGGTCAACGAGGTGCTGGATATGGCGCCGGGCATAACCGACCCGCCGCAGGGTGCTCAAACCGGCGGCCGGAAAGGCCATGTTGAGTTTCAGGACGTCACTTTCAGCTATCCCGGCGCCGAACTGCCGGCCGTCAGCAATATATCTTTCGCCGCCTCTCCGGGAGAGGTGACCGCTATAATCGGGGGTACCGGCTCGGGCAAGTCCACCCTGATCAACCTGATTCCCCGTTTCTATGATGTTGACAGCGGGGCGGTGCTGGTAGACGGCGTGGATGTCCGGCAGATTAGCCAGAGAGACCTCAGGGCCAGGATCGGCTTTGTGCCGCAGACGCCGGTGCTTTTCAGAGGGACCGTATCTGAAAACATCCGTTACGGCAAAGCTGACGCGACACATGAAGAGATCGCCCACGCGGCAAAAATTGCCCAGGCGGAAGAATTCATTGCCGCGATGAAAGACGGATATGATTCCAAGGTCGCCCAGGGCGGGACCAACCTGTCCGGCGGGCAGAAGCAGCGGCTTTCCATAGCCCGCGCACTGGTCCGCAAGCCCGGGATATATATTCTGGACGACAGTTTCTCAGCCCTGGACTTTAAAACTGACGCCCACCTGCGGGCCGCGCTGAGAAAAGAGACCACCGCTTCCACCGTAATTATTGTGGCCCAGAGGGTGGGGACGGTAATGGATGCCGACAGGATTATCGTGCTGGACGAAGGCCGGATTGCAGGCATGGGCAGGCACAAGGACCTTATGGATTCATGCGTGGTTTACCGTGAAATTGTATCCTCCCAACTGTCGGAAGAGGAGATTGCGTGACGCTATGAGCGAACAAAGAACAGGAAGGCCCACCGGCCCGGGCCCGGCAGGCCCAAGGGGGCCCGGAGGTCCAAGGGGCCCCGGAGGTCCAAGGGGCCCCGGCGGCCATATGATGGGGCCGGTACAAAAAGCAAGGGATTTCAAGGGCACTCTAAAGAGGCTGACCGAGTACCTGAGGCCCGAAAAGTACAGCTTTATCACAGTATTTTTCCTGGCCGTCGCCAGTACGGTTTTTTCGATTGTCGGCCCCAAAATCATGGGCAAGGCCACGACCAAACTGGCTGATGGAGTAATGGCCAAGTACGCCTATTTTATCCGGCTCCAAACAGCGATCCAGGAAAACATGCCGGCCGCGGTGATCAATAACCTGAAAAAACAGCCCATCCCGGGGTTTGATTTCGATTATATAGGGAAGATCCTCCTGCTACTGGTGGCCCTTTACGCAATCAGCGCCCTTTGCAGCTACGTTATGGGCTACATCATGTCCAGCGTGTCCCAGAATACTGTTTACAGGATGCGCAACGACGTCAAGGACAAGCTTGACCGCCTGCCGCTCAAGTATTTTGACCAGCGCCCTTACGGCGAGATCCTGAGCCGGGTAACCAATGACATGGACAACATAGCGACGACGCTGCAGCAGAGCCTGACCCAGTTGATCACGTCTTTTGTCACTGTCATCGGGATCCTGGTCATGATGCTGACGATCAGCCCCCTGATGACTCTGATCGCGCTGGTTTCGCTGCCTGTCAGCATGCTGATCACCGTGCAGATCACAAAGCGCTCCCAGAAGTATTTCGCGGAACAGCAGAAATGTGTCGGGGAGATTAACGGTCACGTGGAGGAGATGTACGCCGGGCATAAAATAGTCAAGGCATTCGGCCAAGAGGACGAGTCCGTAGAAAAGTTCAGGGAGATCAACGAAAGGCTGTACAAGGTGGGCTGGAAAGCGCAGTTCATGTCCGGCATTATCTTCCCGGCTTTAAACTTTGTCAGCAATATAGGATATGTTCTCATCTGCGTTGTGGGCGGTCTGCTGGTGGCGCACAAGAAAATCGAAATCGGTGATATCCAGGCCTTCATCCAGTACACCAGGTCGTTTACCCACCCGATTATCCAGGTGGCCAATATAGCCAACGTGCTGCAGTCGACGGTAGCCTCGGCCGAGCGGGTATTCGAGATCCTGGACGAGGAGGAGCAGGTCCCGGACAGGGAAGACGCGAAAGTAATCGAGTTCCCGCGGGGCAGGGTCAGATTCGAACATGTAAAATTCGGCTACAAAGAGGACGCGCCTCTTATGGAAGACCTGAGCATAGACGTTAAGGAAGGAAGCACCATCGCCATCGTCGGCCCGACCGGGGCGGGCAAGACTACCCTGGTCAACCTGATCATGCGCTTCTACGAGGTGCAGGGCGGCCGCATTACCGTGGACGGTGTGGATATCAGGGATATCAGGCGCGGTGACCTGCGCACGATGTTCGGCATGGTGCTGCAGGACACCTGGCTGTTCAACGGAACCATCAGGGACAATATCGCTTACGGCCGGGAGGGGGCGTCAGAGGAGGAGATTATCAGCGCGGCCAAAGCGGCCAACGCCGATCACTTCATCAGGGCGCTGCCGGACGGCTATGATACTGTCCTGAACGAGGAAGCTTCCAATATCTCCCAGGGCCAGAAGCAGCTGCTGACTATCGCCCGCGCCATCCTGGCCGACCCGGCCATCCTGATCCTGGACGAGGCTACCAGCAACATTGACACCAGGACCGAGGTGCTGATCCAGAGGGCGATGTCGAACCTGATGAAGGACAGGACCAGTTTCGTTATTGCCCACAGGCTTTCAACTATCCGTGACGCCCACCTGATCCTGGTGATGAACCAGGGGGCCATCATCGAGCAGGGCAGCCATACCGAGCTCCTGGCCAGGGGCGGCTTCTACGCCGATCTCTACAACAGCCAGTTTACAGACGCCACCGCCTAACTTAATAACTTAGGTACCAGGTACCTAAGTTATTAA
>CAZPXL010000126.1:0-6735 GCA_964591005.1 uncultured Eubacteriales bacterium | reverse complement strand
ATGGACTAGCGGTAAAATTAAAAATCCTAACCCACCCGTTTTTAATTTTTTGAAAATAATGCTTGCAATACGTGTGCTTACGTATAAAACTATACACATGGAATTTTTTAACCCCACGCTCGAACACAAAAACTTGAATTACTTAAGGGATCCGGTAAGCGCCTTAATGAACTACACGAAAAGGATATAATGGCGTGGGCCCACCTCAAATCGGAACTTCGTGATGTGGCGACTGAGCTTTTTCTTTTCCAAGAGGAACCACACACTACAAAAGCGAGTAAAGCTAATGTAAAAGCTTGGCTTCAACGCGCACGCCGCCGCTATGCCGGTTTCGCGAAATGGGCCGCCGCGCAGCCTAATGACTTTACCCTTGACAATTCATGATTTTTTCTTTTTACTCATTCTACTTTGAAACCTAAATATAAAAAACTTTTTTCTCTTATTTCAGTTAAGAGACTTCGAATTTATAATGTCATTAAGATGGCGAAAAAATTCTTATTAGACGACAATTATGATAGTGCTATTGCTATTTTAAAGACCGAAGCAGACAAATTCCGTAATGAGAAAGAGTTGTATAATTTGCTAAATCAATAATTGTATTTTTTGATTTTCCACCTTATAACTTCCCATACTCCCCCATTCTACCCCGCTTACCCTGTTTAAGCGGGGTTTTTTGTTCCCCCGTTAGTAACGTGTAGGGAAAAGACGAAAAACTCGCCGAGAAATTAAAAGAAGGGCGTGTAACCGTATTCCAGCCGGCCCGGCGGGCGGCAAAAAACGGCGACGGGAAAGGCAAAATTAAGAGAATTAATTTATTAAGAAATAGTATGAGTAAATAGAAAGTTAATGAAGTAAAAAAGTGGTTTATAGAGGGGGAAATAGAAAAAGTAATGTAATTTAATAAAGAAATTTTAAATGTAATATAATGAATAAAGAGAGTGGAAAAGGATAATGGGAATAAAAAGAGGGGTATAGATATAATGAGGATAATGGAGATTTTGATTTGGGGATTATTGGTAATTTAAATTTGTGGGGGTAGCCAGTGAACTTCTCCTCTCATAAAGGTTACTTCTATACTTGTCGAAGTATAAAAATTTTCCACTCTAACAATTTTATCACAACTCATTCCCCCATTAACACTTTACAAAACTTCTCTTCCCTAATTTCCCACGCTACTCCACCGCTACTTCAATACTTCGATAAGTATCGAACTATCGAAAAATCGCCAATTGGACCGGCAAAAACATCGGCAAATCCAAAGTGACTTACGTAATTTTTCGTAAAATCACCTTGAAAACAGGGTGTTTTTCATAACTTACTTGTGTAATAACACTTTACAAAATTTCAGTGTTTATCTAACCCCGGTGAAAAAGAGACTTTTCGCGGTCCTAAAAATTACGTAAGTCGTTGAAAGATTATCGGCAAATCCGCTGGATTTCTGCGAAAATCAAGGAAAATCGGCGAAAACTCGCTAAATTTATCGAAATTTTCTGAAAAATTCGTCTTGACTTACGTTTATAAACCTGTTTAGCGTGATTTTTCGCTTAGTTTGACGGCGTTAAATGTCAAGCGTGAAAAGTTGTATTTACCCCGGAGAAAAACAATACCTCACTTTTATAAAGTATTGCAAAAGGGTGAGTTAGAAAATCGTGTTTTTTGTCCTAAATTTTGTGTTTTTACGTGATTTCGGGCTTGAAATCATGAAAATTCCCGCTTTAATCAGCGCCACTATGAAAGAAAACCAGAATAAATTCTATTACGTGATCCGCACGAATGATTACGCAGAGCAAAGAATCATTGGGAAACACTTTAATTATAACGACGCTTATAATCAGCTTAAACGTTGTAACCGTCGCGATCCTTATGCAGGTTTTTATTACCGGGTTCAGCGTCTAAGTAAGGATTTATATATTGGAATGGAATCTTCTACCGGTGAAATATGGGCTTAAGAAAGTTTTGTTAACAATGCAATATAATAGTAACGCGACAATAAAATTTCATCCCAAAAATCAGCGCCACGAAAAACTCGTTTAGCGCCTTAAATCAGGCAATAAAAATTTTAGGCTTAACCTTCTATTACTTTCGTAAAGAGGCAAAACCCCGAAATTTGAAATTAGACTAAAACAATCGCCTCGTTAAGTTTAGATTACGGCCCAAACCAAACCTTCTACTACTCGCCGCCAGTCGAGACGTTATATATTCCCATCACAGGAAAAACTTCTCTCAGGCCACTTCGTTTTGCTTATCAATTTTCCACTTAAACGGAGTTTTACCGCCACCTATAGACCGCTTCTTTTATCGGATAGGGAGTTTTAAATTGATTTGCAAACCGCTTTTTCATCGCTTTTATTTCAACCCTAAAATCCCGGTTTCCCCATTTACCGGACGCACCACTAGGGGTTTTCTTAATTTGTCCTCTGAAATGCTAGGCAACAGGGATGTTTCCGACCATTGCCATTTTCCGAGAACTACGTCGTTCAACGAATTAAGAAAGTTAGTGTAAGAAAGGTGAGGCTCAGATGAAACATTGAGCCAAAATGTAAGGTACTTATGATTCAGACTAGCTAACAATGAACTGTTTTTGCTTTGTGAATCTTTTGCAAGACTAACTCGGCAAAGTAATTTACACGAAGTTTCGAGGATTTTTCAAAAAAGTTTGACTTTGTGTGAATTTTGGTTTTTCTTCGTTGTATGAAAACGCCTATCAGTCAAACCTTAACCCAATACAGCGGAACGCCGATTTTCAGAAAAATCAGGGAGTTCAACGAAACTCAGCCGCCAGAGCGGCGGGTTTCTTACGAGATTTTGGCGCAAAACGGTCTGCTCAAATGTATTTTGACCGGGGAAACAATGAACCCTTTGGGAAACTCTAATGGATTCGCCCTTATGGAAGAACGGGGATTTGCTTTCTTCGTCAAAAACGAATTTGCGGAAATGGTTAAGGAAGAAGGGTTAGATGCGGCGCAAAAGAAATTTGCCGCGAATTGAAGTTTTCTCTTGCCTTTATGGAAAAACCCGTTTTCATTTCCATCATTCAACCTGCACAAATGAAAAAGAAAACCCTTATTTCATCCCCCACCGCCGAAAACCTCCGCGCAGCAATCCAAAAGTTTTTCTTTGTTAAGAATAACTCTGTTAAATTGGAAGCTGACGGAAGTGTCACGCGCATCAATGAAAATACTGGAAACCGTGAGGCTTATCCGGGCAAGAAATGGGAAGAAAAGCGTGGGCGTTTTTATTTTTATAGCGAAATCACGCAATAAATCATCACAAATTAAAAGTTTTATCTTGCTTTCTAACGAATCACTCGTTTATTATTCCATCATGTCTTCGCCATCTCAATCCGAACGTAATTTCAATTCCACCGCCGCCGGACAAATGAAAATGTTTTATTCAGCGGGCACCAAATCGGTTGTATTTCTTTTGAACAAGAAGGTGCGGGAATTGGGCGGCCAAGCATGGGACGACAAAATGATTGAAACTGCGAATGAATTTAATCTAAACGCAATTCGCGAGGACCTGATTGCCTGCTACAATGAATTAGTTCAGAAATAAGAAAAATGCGGGGAATAGTAAGATTTAACTTGTAATTCCGCTAATCCACCTTCTTAATTCTCGCCCGCCGCTTGTGATACTCTAGCTAGAACAACCAATCGATTTTAATCACAACAATGAAAACCCCGCAAACATTCACTAATCTGCGCAACGCGATTGATAACCTACGAAAGCTTGACGTAGTTAATTTTGTCGAGGAATTTCGTAAATTTAAACATTCGTGTCACCCCGGCACTTATTGTGCTTTGATTTTAAACCCGGCGACGGGGGAAATTCGTTTCTTAAATGAAGCATCATGGTGTTGCTCAACTAATGAGTATTTTTCTGAATCCGGGGTGTTGTCGGATGTTACTTTAATTTCATGCACTCGCGCGTATTGGTCTCCGGGGCCGGATGATTCTTTTGAGTTGGATTATAAAAATGAAAAAAACGATTACGCTCATCCGAAAGATGATTTTTCTGGCTGGGTTCCAAAGGATCAATTTTACGAAGTCGCGGAAAAGTTAATTGCCGAAAAGTTGGGCATTGACATTGAATCCGCTGAAATTAAAATTGGAGACCCGGAATACGTTCTATCTACTTTTGGCTGGGAATTTTTCAGTATTTCCAATACACCGGTTGATGGATGGGTTCCTGACGGGGAAGACGATGAAACCGTAAAAAATGTCAAAGAAAAAATTGAAAGCTTGATTACCTGCATTGAATTGGAAATTGATGTATTGGATAATGCCGGGTAACAATTTGTAGAAGTACCTCAGATTTTTCTTGTAATCCCGCCAATCCCTCTTCTTAATTCTCCTTATGAACTCCACACAAATTTCTAGCGTCGCCCATTCCGGTAATAACGTCCTTTTAGAAGAAAAAGGGCGGGTTATCGGTGAAGTGGATTATAACTGTTACACCCTGAAACTTGTCCGCGACATGGGTTTTCACCATCTTTACGTAACTCACGGAGCGGGAGAAGAAAAAATTTCTCTTATCCATGTAAAAGAACAGGTTATCAAAAACATTCTTAACATGGAGCCGGACACGCGATTCCTTACACTTTTCGCTTTCTACGATATTGCAAAAAGCGAATTTCAAAAGGGTTTTTGCCGGGCGGAAACAATTTACCAGCGGGCGGCGGCGGAAGGCCGGTTGAAAACTCGAAAGGTACGCGGGGAAAATCGCGTGAGAGTATGGGTGGAAGATCCCGGCCCCGAGTCGCCCAGTAATTGAAAATAAGGAAAGATTTTTCTTGCAATCCAGCCGAAAACCACGTTTGATTCTACCAGTTCAAACAAAAAAAACAGTTTAAAAAACACTAGAAACTATGAAAAAAGTTTATTTCCCCCAAGAGGATATTGTTGACGTGATTATTGACGACCACAACTCGCCGATATATTCCGCGAAACATATTGGGTTTTCTTACGAAAGGCACGGCGGAAAGCAAATGCTTGAAGTGTACGCCCTAGTAAAAGATAATAACGGGGAAGAGAAGAGTGTTGACATTTATCATCTTTTCGATGATGTCTAATAAATTCCATCCCGGCCAAATCATCCAATCGATTTCCCGCCCGGTAATCTCCGGGGAAATCCTGCATGTTCTCACGTTGGAAAATAAAAAGTGGGATGCAGTGGCGAAAAAGCCGACTGGGGAAACTGTTGTAAGTTATACTTATGTAACGATTTCCAAGGGAACGGGGCATCGACACGATATTGAGGAGGGGGATGCGGTTTTGATTTCTTGAAATAACTATTGACTTTTTATTAAAACCACATTAAACCCATTTCCATATTTATGGACAAAGTAATATTTAAACTTTTTTCGTGGAAAGTGGGAAATAAAACATTTTCGCTTCAAATAATTGTTGCGAAAAACGACATTTGTGGGTGGCATGATTGGTACGTTATTGAGTTTAAGCTGGGTGACAGATGTATTTCAAAGTATCGCGGAAGACGATTTACTTCGTTTTTTGATACTGAATGGCGTGCTTTTTCAAATGTTTTAAGCAATCACCACAAAGCACTGCGTTCATGGATTGACTTTCACGCTTATAAGATTGACATTGTTGGTCTTCGTGTTTTACTCGCGTAACAAACCATAATAAAAAATTAAATTGAAATGATCGACGAAAAACTCTTAAACGATTGGCTTGCAGAATTTAACGCGCCTGAAACGGATTGGAGTTTTGACACTTTTTTGGGTTTTGAAGATTATTTAACGATTGACCACAAAGTTTTTGAAGGTGGAAGTATGCTTGCGTATGGAACCGTGGTAAACTATTCAAATTTGAAAAAAGCGTTAGAAGACTTTGGGAAAGACAGGGTGAGCACCGAAGGTTGGCGATTAATCGTTAAACATTTTCGGGGGTTTTGGCCTCTGTCACCTATCGCCGGCATAGTATCCGCCGAGATTGCGCGTTTCGCAGGATTGGAAAAACACCCATTAGACCGAGATGCGGCGACTAATGAATATTACGAAAATATCCCTTGACTTTTAATTAAGCATGGGTTCTCATCCTTACATGGAAACGATAAATGAGAAATCCCCTTGCTTTAACGAAATTGAATTGCCGAGCGATCACCCGTTTTGGACAAGATCGTATTCTCGACCAATTACCAGAGAGTTAGCTGAGGACATCGCCGCAAAATTCGCTGTAAAAGCAAACCTTGTTCCTTATGGCGCGAGCGGGCTTTTTTATTTACATTTTCCCGCAATTTATATCGTTGCCGATAGAAAGAAAAGCGGCCAAAAATGGCGGGAAATTGGCCGTGTGGAAGGGACTTGTAGAGCGGATGCCATGGACAATGCAGAAAAATTTTTCGGTGTTGGCACTGTTTTTATTTTGAAAGATTGGCAGAGCCTTAAATTAAAAGTTTGAAATAGCTGTTGACTTTCGCATGGGAAGTCTTTTAACTCTTTCTTATGAAAACAACCCGATTCGATCCAGTCCGCGAGGCATGTAAATTAGGGGCGCGCTTCCATCGGTACGAAAGCGTAAATAAATGGTGTGTTTTGGATGCTCGCCCAAACTCGGACTTGTGGAAAATGAATTTTAGTTCTATTCAGAACGCGGCGAAAGCGTTTTTGATTGTGCGAAAAAATAAAAATCACGCTTGACTTTTCCCACAAAATCCGTTTTCCTCATTCACATGAACAGAAAACAAGTTCCGATTATTGTTTACAACCCGCCGAAA
>CAZPXL010000125.1:0-6737 GCA_964591005.1 uncultured Eubacteriales bacterium | reverse complement strand
GAACTCGCAACCCTCAGCTTGGGAAGCTGATGCTCTACCGTTGAGCTACACCCGCTTAGTTATATTATTATAGCCTGATACAGTTCATAATGCAAGTTTTACAGGCTTGTTGTTTGATGGAAAAAGCAGCCTAATAAGGCTGCTCGTTATACATCTTGGTGACCCCACCGGGATTCGAACCCGGGTTACCGCCGTGAAAGGGCGGTGTCTTAGGCCGCTTGACCATGGGGCCATGGTCGGGATGGAGGGATTTGAACCCCCGGCCTCCTGCTCCCAAGGCAGGCGCGCTAGCCAAACTGCGCTACATCCCGCAAAATCATACAAACAGAATTATAACTTACCCGCAAAAACGCGTCAAGTTATAACTTGGGGCACATAAATAAAAAAAATGTCCAGCTTTCGCTGGACGGGGAGAGATAGAACTCACCAAAGCGGAGTAACCATATTATTTACAATAAAAAGACATAATATACAAAAATATTATGTGAATTTAACTTTGCCGGGAATCGCTGAAACGACAGTTAATTCAGAAAACTGAAGGAAAACAGGCTTCGCCTGTAGAAAAAACAAGTGAATAATCCTTTTCCTGACACGGATGTATTTGAAATATGTATGTGATATAATAAATGTTCAGTATCTGTCAATGGTTTTTAAAGAGAACCGGTCTGGTAAAATCAATGGACGAGGCATCTCATGCCAGGCAGGCGGGTGTTCTTTTTTTGCGTATTTTTGTTGACTGTATGTAATTTAAATTAAGCAGGAGAGTAGGTTAAACATGGCTTTAACAGGGCTTGATATCTTTAAAAAACTGCCTAAGACCAACTGCAAGGACTGCGGTCAATCGACCTGCCTGGCTTTTGCCATGGCTATGGCAACCGGCAAGGCCAGCCTTGACCAGTGCCCCCATGTAAGCGAATCCGCCAGGGAAGAGCTTGATGCGGCTTCAGCGCCGCCGGTAGCCCTCATAAAAATCGGCGCCGGAGACAACGCAGTACAAATCGGCAATGAAACTGTTCTCTTTCGCCACGACAAGCGGTTTGAAAATGATTGCGCCATAGCTGTAACAGTTTGTGACAGCATGAGTGACGAAGATATATATGCCAGGGTCGAAAAGATTAATAAATTGGTTTTTGACCGCATTGGACAGCCGTATGGTATAAACATGGTGGCTGTATGCGGCTGCTCCGGAAACGCCGGGCGTTTTGCGGAGGCGGTTAAAATAGTGTCTGAGCGCACCGGGTACCCTTTAATATTAAAAAACGACAGCCCGCTTTTTATAGAAAAAGCCCTTGAGGCAATCCAGGATAAAAATCCGCTGGTATACTGCGCGGACGCTGCAAATTATATGGAAATGACCGACCTGGCCAAAAAGTACAACGTTCCCCTTGCTGTTAAGGGGGCAGGCCTCAACGAGCTGGCGGAAATTGTCGAAAAGATTTCAGCGCTGGGCTGGAAACAGCTGGTTCTTGATCCGGGTTCCCGAAAGGCTCCGCAAGTGCTGGCCGATCAGACCCAGATCAGAAAGCAGGCATTAAAAAAATTCCGGCCGCTGGGCTACCCCACCATAACGTTCGCTGACAACAGCGACCCATTTCAGGCTGTGCTGGAAGCCGGGGTATATATATCCAAGTATGCCGGAATAGTGGTAATAGACAGCGTCGATCCTGCAGAACTGCTGCCGCTGATAACACTACGGCTCAATATTTTTACTGACCCGCAAAAACCGATCGCGGTGGAGTCAAAAATTTATGAAGTCCTCAATCCCGGACCGGACTCGCCGGTTTTTGTAACCACAAACTTTTCCCTGACCTACTACTGTGTCGCCGGTGACATTGAAGCGGCCAGGACGCCGGCCTATATTCTGCCGGTGGATACGGACGGAGTATCCGTGCTTACCGGCTGGGCTGCCGGCAAGTTTACACCCGAGATAATCCATGAAATGTTAAAATCCAGCGGTATTGAAGAAAGGGTTTCGCACCGCAGGGTAATTATACCCGGCGGGGTGGCGGTGTTAAAAGAAAAACTCCAGGAAATATCGGGGTGGGAAGTGCTGGTCGGCCCAAACGAATCATCAGGCATAACAAAATTTTTAAAAAACTCTGCCGCGTTCGGCAGCCGGTAAGAAAGGATTTTTCGGCTATGACCGTATACAGCGTAACTTTCATTCCTGATAATATAGTAGTTAGTATAAATGAAAAAGAAAGCCTCCTTTACGCGCTTAACCTGGCCGGCGTACCGGTAAAGGCTTCGTGCGGCGGGAAAGGGACCTGCGGCAGCTGTAAAATTATTATAAAAGAAGGCAGGGTAAAGACGGATGAAAGTATCCTGGACCGTGAAGAACAGGAGAAAGGTTATGTGCCGGCCTGCCGGTGCTATCCGCTGAGTGATCTCATTGTAGAGGTTCCGGTTGATTCAAGGGGCACAGAAAAGAGAGTGCTGCTCGATAGTTTTTTTGTTAACGGGACCGGAACGCCGGAATTTTCCCCAGGTAGTAATCCTGGCACTGTGTTTTCGTCCGGCAGCCAGGTTTTCAGAATAATAACTATAGATAATCCAGCGCCGTCTTTAAATGATCCCAGTGACGACCTGAGCAGGTTGAAACGGTCGCTGGCCAGAGAGACAGGTTTTGTAAATATCAGGCCTACTATTAATTTACTGCGTGTTTTGCCGAAAAGGCTGAGACAGGGCGGATGGAGCATAACATTATCCCTCGCCGCTGTCCCAGGCGGCGAGTTAATTGAGATGGACTGTGTTGAGGCAGGCTGTGAAAACAGTAAGTATTACGGGCTGGCGGTGGACATCGGGACCACCACGGTAGCGGCCCGCCTCGTTGATCTTGAAAGCGGAGAAATCGCTGGCGCAAAGGGCGCCTTTAACAGGCAGTCGTCGTACGGTGACGATGTGATCACGAGGATCATCTACTGTGACGAGCACGGTGTGAGCAGCCTGCAAAAAGCTATTCTGGAAACAATTAACGATTTAATAGATGAGTTGGTCAAGGACAGGGGCATTGAACATTCAGACATCAAGGCGGCATTCTGCGCGGGAAATACAACAATGGCCCATATCTTCTTAGGCCTTGATCCGGCTAATATCAGGCTCGAGCCCTATACGCCCGTGGCAAACATCTTTCCCCCGGTACGGGCCTTCGCCGCGGGGCTGAACATTTACAAACAGGCATGGGTGCATATTGCGCCCGGGACTGCCAGCTATGTGGGCGGTGATATCACCGCGGGCCTGCTGGTTACCGGCTTGCCTTTTGACGATGATTTAAGCCTTTTTATCGATATAGGAACCAATGGGGAAATGGTCCTTGGCAATAAAGAATGGCTTGTGTCTTGCGCCTGCTCAGCCGGGCCGGCCTTTGAAGGTTGGGGGATAAGGCACGGTATGCAGGCCTCTCCGGGAGCAATAGAGAAGGTGGTAATTTCATGCGCCGGAGAAAAAGTTGATTTTGGCACCGTGGAAAACAAACCGCCACGGGGTATTTGTGGTTCCGGGCTCATAGACACAGTCTCCTGGCTCTATAAAGCAGGTGTCATCGACAGGACCGGCAGCTTTATACCTGAAACGGGGAAATCTCGCGTCAGAGATTCCGGAGAGGGAAAGGAATACGTCCTGGCGCGGGCGGGTGAAGCGGGCAGTGACACTGATATCTTCCTGGCTGAGGCAGATATTAAAAATTTAATACGCTCCAAGGCGGCAGTATACGCAGGTATCCGGACCATGCTTAAAATGGCGGGGCTTCCTGTGGAGGCAATCAACAGGGTATATATAGCCGGCGGCTTCGGCAGGCAGATTAATATAAGGGAAGCCATAAACATCGGCATGTTTCCGGACATTCCCCCGGAGAAATACATTTATGTGGGCAACAGCGCCCTTGAAGGCACGAGCCTGGCCCTGCTGTCCGGCCAGGCCAGGGACCTTTTACATGAGCTTGCGGGTAAAATGACTTATCTTGAACTCAGCAGCGGTAATCTATTCATGGAAGAATTTATTTCAGCGCTTTTCATACCTCACACCGAATTATCGCTTTTCCCAACGGTGGAACGCGCGGCAGTTTAATAATATTTTTCGAAAGGAAACTGACATGGCAGTAAAAACTATTAATGATATATGGAACGGCAGTATATTTGAAATGGTCATAGGCAAAGGGCCGAAGGCTGTAAAGGCTGGAGGAGACAAAACACTTCCCTTTTTAAGCGGTGACTCCCCGCCTGCCAGACCGGTATCGGCACTGGAAGTATGGGACATGGAACCACCGGAATGGAACGACGTCCTGACAGGCGCCTTCCCGGGCGTACTGCGCGACCCGGCTGCCTGGGCCAAAAAATGCCAGCAGTACGGCGCCGAGCTGATCAACCTTAAATTAGCCGGCACACACCCCGACCTGGGCGACGCTTCACCTGAAAGCGCGGCGGCTGTGGCAAAAGAGGTGTCAGGTTCAGTGGACCTGCCGCTGATTATAACCGGCTGCGGCGTTGAAGAAAAAGACGATTTGACACTGCCGGCGGTAGCCAGGGCCCTGTCGGGGGAAAACGCTCTGATCGGGTGCGCCACCGTCAATAATTATAAAGCTGTTGCAGCAGCTTGCATGGAGCACGGCCATAATGTCATCGCGACCAGCCCCCTGGATATTAATCTGGCCAAACAGCTGAATATTTTAATCAGCGAAATGGACCTGCCGCTGCACCGTATCGCGATGGACCCGCTGGTAGGACCCCTTGGTTACGGCCTTGATTACGCTTACTCGATTATGGAACGCTCCCGCCTGGGCGCCCTGAACGGCGATAAAATGTTATCCATGCCGATCATATGCTTTGTAGGCCAGGAGGCCTGGAAGACGAAAGAGGCGAATTCAAAGGATACCCCGGAGTGGGGGGGCCTTGAGCGCCGCTCCGTGCTGTGGGAGTCAGTTACCGCGTCGACCCTGGCCCAGGCGGGAGGATCAATTTTTGTGCTGCGTCATCCGGAGTCATTAAAACAATTCAAGACGCATGTTTTAAACATGACGGCTTTATAGAATAAGGGGGATTCGAGATGGAATTGATCGGCGAACGCATCAACGGCATGTTTAAAGACATCAGGGAGGCCATATTAAACAAGGATCCAGGGCCTATTAAACAATGGGCCGACCTGCAGACAAAAAAAGGAGCTCACTTCCTTGATTTAAATACCGGGCCTACAGTTGTGAAGGAAGAACAGCCTTCTGTTATGGCCTGGTTGGTTGATGTTGTCCAGTCTGTCAGCCCGCTGCCGTGCTGCCTGGACTCCACCAACCCCGACGCTGTTGAGGCCGGTTTAAAATGTCACCGGGGCAGCGCCCTGATCAATTCAACCAGCGCCGACCAGCAGAAAATGGATATTTATTTTCCCATGGCGGCTGAATACAAGGCCAGGTTAATCGGCCTGACCATGAACGAGCAGGGAGTTCCGAGAGACGCTGCGGCACGCGTCGCGCTTGCCATGGAGCTGGTTGTGAACGCGGATATGCACGGCTTGCCCATGCAGAACCTGTACATCGACCCGCTGGTCCTTCCGGTTAACGTGGCCCAGGACCACTGCCCGGAGGTGCTGGAAGCCATACGGCAGATAAAAATGCTTTCCGATCCGGCTCCCAGGACCATCATAGGCCTCTCAAACGTTTCACAGCGCTGCGCGGAACGTCATCTCTTAAACCGGACCTACCTGGCCATGTGTATGGCGTCCGGCCTGGACGCGGCTATCCTTGACGTCAATGACGACATGCTGGTCCAAACAGCAGCGGCGGGGCGTGTCCTGCTAAACAAAGTAGTCTATTGCGACGCTTTTTTAAAAACTTTTTAGTCTTATATTATAAAAGGCGCCGGCTTATGCCCGCGCCCGTAAATTTTACAGCCCCCGCCGTCCGATATAGGCGGCCAGGTCCACGACCCTGTTTGAATATCCCCACTCATTGTCGTACCACGCCACGACCTTGGCCAGAATGCCGTCCACAACCATTGTTGAAAGACTGTCCACAATAGAAGAGTGACGGTTGCCGTTGAAGTCCCGCGACACCAGGGGTATTTCGCAAAACTGCAGAATGCCCTTTAATGGCCCTTCCGCGGCATTTTTAAGAGCGCCGTTTATTTCCTCCGATGAGGCCGGCTTGGCCAGTTCCGCCACCAGGTCCACTACTGATACATTAGGAGTGGGCACACGCATTGACAGCCCGTTTAATTTTCCTTTTAGCTCCGGTATGACCAGTGCTACCGCTTTTGCCGCGCCGGTTGTTGTCGGAATAATGGACATAGCCGCCGCCCTGGCCCGGCGCAGGTCTTTGTGGGGCAGGTCCAGTATCTGCTGGTCATTGGTGTATGAGTGGACTGTGGTCATTAAGCCGCGCACCACGCCAAAATTCTCGTGTATCACTTTAACAACGGGAGCGAGGCCGTTAGTTGTGCATGATGCGTTTGATACTATGTGGTGTTTTTCTGGGTCATATTTTCCCTCGTTAACGCCCATGACTATGGTTATATCTTCATTTTTGGCCGGCGCGCTGATTAAAACTTTTTTAGCGCCGCCGTTCATATGTTTGGACGCCCCGTCACGGTCAGTAAAGCGGCCGCTGGATTCGACCACAACTTCAACACCGTAATCGCCCCATGGAACAGCGCCGGGGTCAGGTATGGCGAAAGCCTTGATATCCCTGCCGTTTACCTTGAATTCTCTTTCTTCATTGGCGTAGATTTCAGCCTCAAGTGTGCCATGCACAG
>CAZPXL010000124.1:0-6746 GCA_964591005.1 uncultured Eubacteriales bacterium | reverse complement strand
AACAACCTGGTTGAATACCCCACGGCTTTGATGGGCGAATTCAGCCCTGATTATTTAAAGCTGCCCAAAGAGGTGCTGGTCACCCCCATGCGGGAGCACCAGCGCTATTTCCCCGTAGTTGACGCCGCAGGCAGGTTGCTGGCAAAATTCATAGCCGTCAAAAACGGCGCCGCGGACCACCTCGATATCGTCAGGGCGGGCAACGAGAAAGTGCTCAGGGCCCGCCTGGCTGACGCCAACTTCTTTTACCAGGAAGATTTGAAGTCGCCCCTGGCCCAGAAAGTGCCCGAGTTAGAGAAGATTGTTTTCCAGGAGAGCCTTGGCACTGTTTATGACAAGACTGTCCGCATGGGTGAAATAGCCGCTTACCTGGCCGGGGCCCTTGGCGCCGGCGAAGAGGCGAAAGAAGTTGCCCTGCGCGCGGCCGCCCTGGCCAAAGCCGACCTGGTTACGAATATGGTCTACGAGTTTCCGGAACTGCAGGGCTACATGGGCAGGGAATACGCGGAGCGCACAGGCGAAACGAAGGCGGTGGCGGAGGCGATTTTTGAACATTACCTGCCCCGTTTTGCCGGGGACCGGCTCCCGGAGACCGTTCCCGGAAAATTACTCAGCATATCGGACAAGATAGACACCATCGTGGGGTGTTTCGCCATCGGCATCCAGCCCACAGGCTCCCAGGACCCGTACGCTCTCAGACGGCAGGCCCTGGGCATAAGCAATATTATCCTGGAGACGAAGGCGCCTTTGTCCCTGGAAAAACTGATCGAGACCGCCTACCGCTGTTACGAGGGAAAAGTCTCGCTGAAACTTTCCCTGGAGAAGGTCAAAGAAGAAGTTGCTGAATTTTTCAAGCAGAGGATTAAAGGGATCCTGGATGACCGTGGCTACTCCTATGATACCGTGGACGCGGTCCTTACCACCGGTTACGACGACTTCTGCGATGTCATGATGCGGGCAACTGCCCTGGCTGAATTCCGCCGGGAACGTGATTTCGCCGACCTGCTGACAGCGTTTATCCGGGCTAACAACCTTTCCAAAAACGCCGGCACCCTGCGGATCGACCCGGCTGTGCTGGAAGATCCCTCGGAAAAGGCTCTTTACCAGCTTTTATCCGGTGTCCAGGCAAAGGCTAAATCTTACCTGCAGCAGCAGGACTACCGCGGTTTGCTGGCAGCCATCGCAACCCTGCAGGAGCCGCTGGATAAATTCTTCACATCCGTGATGGTCATGGTGGACGACGCCAAAGTGCGGGATAACCGCCTGGCGCTGCTGGCCAACCTGGCAACCCTGGTGAAGCAGGTGGCCGACCTGAGCAAAATCGTAGTAGCCGCCTGACGCAAAGTGCGACAAGGGGACGGTTCTCAGCTGTCGCACTTTCTCGAGAATGCGACACGGGGACGGTTCTCAGCTGTCGCACTTTCTCGAGTGGGAATCAAGGGGACGCACCTGGTGATTCCTTAATGCGATCAGGAGAACTGTTTCCTCATTTGTCGACTTTTAGTCATGTGGCCCAGGGGAACGGTTCTCAGTGCTGTTTTTCAGTTGTAGATGTAACGAGCAAATTGAAGGACTGAATCCTGTGCAATTACAGAATTCAGTCTTCAAGGTCTGCTAATAAATTTTGTCCATCTTTTGGGGGCAATTCATAACTGGGCGCACGGGGCACACGGGGACGGTTCTCGTGTGCTTTTTATCACGTGTCACCGGAACCGTCTCCTTAACACGCTGAAGGTGAAACAAAAAAAAGAACGTCCCTCTGTTTTTTGTTTTTTCTCCCTGTGTCGCAAATGAAAATGCGACAGTCGAGAACCGTCCCCGTGTCGCACGGAGAACCGTCCCCGTGTCGCACGCGCGCGTGACAACAACCCCGTCCCCCTGACACGTTTTTCCCTAAAAAAGGGATGGAAATTATCCGCAGATTAATATATATTATATATGTGTAAACACAAATTAGTATGTCATAAATGCTCTTATGAGGAGCGATGGATTTGAAGCTTACCAAGCGGCAGGAAAATATCCTGGAGATCGTCAGCAACTACGGCCCGATCACCGGCGAGCGCATCGCCGAGATGTTAACCCTTACCAGGGCCACGCTCAGGCCAGACCTGGCCATACTGACAATGTCAGGCCTGCTCGAGGCACGTCCGAGGGTGGGGTATTTCCACAGCGGAAAGTCCCGTTACAGGGTTGTAGCAGAAAAACTGAATAGCGTTCTGGTCGACAGTGTCAAGTCAGTCCCGATAGTGGTCAGTGAAAAATGCTTCGTTTACGATGCGGTGGTGACCATGTTTATCGAGGATGTGGGCACTCTTTTTGTGGTTAAAGAAGGTGGTTTGCTGGAAGGGGTAATATCCCGCAAGGACCTTTTGAAAACGACTTTGGGCGGCCATGATATTCAAAAACTGCCAGTCAAGGTGGTAATGACCAGGATGCCCAACCTGGTTCTCACGACTCCCGAAGAAACTGTATGGCTGGCCGCTAAAAAAATAATGACCCATGAAGTCGACGCCCTGCCCGTGGTGCGCAAGGTCAACCTTGCTGATGGAAGCGAAGGGCTGGAGGTAGTGGGGCGTTTAAGCAAAACAAACATTACCCGTCTTTTTGTTGAACTGGGAGAAGGCTATTAAGGGGGTGTCCAACATTTCTGATAAAACTATTATTTATATTGTGTCGGATTCCGTGGGAGAAACCGCGGAACTTGTAGCCCTGGCCGCGGCAAGCCAGTTTAATCACGGCAGTGTGGATATACGCAGGGTGCCTTATGTCAATGATCCCAACGAAATACCTGAAATTGTGGAAGAGGCCAGCCACTTCAACAGCCTTATAGCTTACACCCTGGTTATTCCGGAATTGAGGGACGTGCTGATCCGCGAGGCGGAAAAGCACAACATTCCAACAGTGGATATTATGACGCCGATGCTGGATGCCCTGTCAGCGGTTATCCACCGCCAGCCGAAGCTGGAGCCCGGCCTGGTCAGGCGGATGGACGACGAGTATTTTCGCAAGGTCGAGGCTATCGAGTTTGCCGTCAAGTATGACGACGGCAAGAACCCGAGGGGTATTGTGCGGGCAGACCTGGTGGTTATCGGCGTGTCACGCACGTCCAAGACGCCGCTCTGCATGTACCTGGCCCACAAGCGGATAAAGGTGGCCAACGTGCCGCTGGTGCCGGAAGTGGCGCCGCCGAAAGAAATTTTTCAGCTCCAGTCTTATAAACTGATCGGTCTCACCATCAAGCCCAAGCACCTGCATGAGATCCGCAGGGAAAGGCTGAATACCCTTGGTTTAACCTCAAACGCCGACTACGCCAGCATGGAGCGCATACTGAAAGAGCTTGAATACGCCGAGGGTATTATGAAGAAAGCCGGCTGCCCCATCATCGACGTGACCAACAAGGCAATAGAGGAGACCGCTACCAGGGTGATGGAGATTTATTACAGGGGGGAAAGGCATGGCAGGTAAATACGTCTATCTCTTCGAAGAAGGCGGAGCCGGTATGAAAAACCTGCTGGGGGGTAAAGGCGCCAACCTTGCCGAAATGACCAACATCGGTCTTCCCGTTCCCCCCGGCATAATTATTACAACCGAGGCATGCAAAGAATTTTCAGCAGCGGGGCAAAATTTCCCCGCAGGGCTGGAGGAGCAGGTCAAAGAAAACATTTCTATTCTTGAAAGCAAGTTGGGTAAGAAATTTGGCGACAGCGCCAACCCCCTGCTTGTTTCCGTGCGCTCGGGCGCGCCTGTTTCCATGCCCGGCATGATGGACACCGTGCTTAACCTGGGCTTAAATGATATTACGGTGGGCGCTCTGGCCGCAAGCACCGGGAACGAGCGTTTCGCCATGGACTGTTACCGCCGTTTTATAAATATGTTCGGCGACGTGGTAATGGGCATAGACCACAGTAAATTTGAACGGATCCTGGACCGCCAAAAACTCAAGGCCCAGGTCAATTATGACAACCAGCTCTCAGGCGAGGAATGGCGCGAGGTCATCGAAGAGTATAAAAAGCTGATCAAAAGGGAAACCGGCCAGGACTTCCCGCAGGACCCCATGGAACAGCTCTTTATGTCAATATACGCCGTCTTTAATTCCTGGAATAACGATCGCGCCGTGGTCTACCGGAGAATTAATAAAATTCCGGACGAACTGGGAACTGCCGTGAACATCCAGGCCATGGTGTTCGGCAATATGAGCAATGACAGCGGCACCGGCGTGGCCTTTACGCGCAACCCTTCCACCGGCGAGAAAAAACTTTACGGCGAATACCTGATTAACGCCCAGGGCGAGGATGTGGTGGCCGGCATCAGGACACCGCAGCCCATAGCCGCCCTGGCGAAGGATATGCCGGCCATATACAGACAGTTCGACGAGATATGCGGACGTCTTGACAAACACTACCGCAACATGCAGGATATTGAGTTTACGGTTGAGCGCGGCAAGTTATGGATACTGCAGACAAGAAACGGCAAGCGCACTGCCCAGGCGGCGATAAAGGTCGCCGTGGACATGGTGAACGAGGGCCTTATAACCAGGGAAGAAGCGGTGCTAAGGATCGAACCGGGGCAGCTTGACCACCTGCTGCACCGCCGGATCGACCCGGAGGCAAAGCTCAATATAGTGGCCAGGGGGCTGCCCGCCTCGCCGGGCGCCGCTTCCGGCATGATCGTCTTTGACGCGGACCTGGCGGAAAAACTCGGCCAGGAAGGCAAAAAGCTCGTCCTTGTCCGCACCGAAACGACGCCGGACGACATCCACGGGATACTTTACTCCCAGGGCATACTTACCTCGCGAGGCGGCATGACCAGCCACGCCGCGGTTGTGGCGAGGGGAATGGGCAAGCCGTGTGTATGCGGGTGCGAAGCCCTGCATATTGACTACGATAAAAATGAGCTCAGAGTCGGCGACCTGGTGTTAAAACAGGGCGATATCATCTCCGTTGATGGCTCAACGGGAAATGTTATCACCGGCACCGTGCCGATGATTGACCCCGGCTTATCCCCGGAATTCCAGCAGCTCCTGGAATGGGCCGACGAAATCCGTTCCCTCGGGGTGAGGGCAAACGCGGATAACCCGGAGGACGCTGCCAAAGCCAGGGGATTCGGCGCCGAAGGCATCGGCCTGACCCGGACGGAGCACATGTTCATGGCCCAGGATAGGCTGCCGGTTGTGCAGGAGATGATCCTGGCGGGCAGCCTGAGGGAAAGAGAAGACGCGGTTAACAGGCTGCTGCCCATGCAGCGCGAAGACTTTTACGGAATACTAAAAGCGATGGACGGCCTGCCGGTGACCATAAGGCTCCTGGACCCGCCGCTGCACGAGTTTCTGCCGGACGCCGAGGAGCTGATGGTGGAGATTACACGGCTCAAGCTCACCGGCGGGGACCTGATGGAAATCAAGGAAAAGGAAGAACTCCTGCGCAAGGTCAGGTCTCTTTCTGAACACAACCCCATGCTGGGCCACCGGGGCTGCCGGCTGGGGCTTACCTTCCCGGAGATTTACGCGATGCAGGCCAGGGCTATATTCCAGGCCACGGCCAAACTGGTCGGGGAAGGTCTGAATCCAATCCCGGAAGTTGAAATACCACTGGTCATCGAAGTAAAAGAACTGGCCTACCTTCGCGAACTGGTTGACCGGGTTGCCAGTGAGGTTAAGGCAGATTCCGGCGTGGACTTCCATTATACGGTAGGGACCATGATCGAGGTGCCCAGGGCGGCTCTGCTGGCTGACGAAGTTGCGGCGGAGGCGGACTTCTTCTCTTTCGGCACCAACGACCTGACCCAGACGACCCTCGGTTTTTCCAGGGACGACGCGGAGGGCAAGTTTATGCGCTCCTATCTGGATCATAAAATTCTGGCTGACAACCCGTTTATGGTGCTCGACCGCAAGGGCGTCGGCAAATTGATGAAGATGGCCGTGGAGTTGGGCCGCCGGACCAAACCGGACCTGCTGGTCGGGATCTGCGGGGAGCACGGCGGTGAACCCGGTTCCATCGAGTTCTGCCATAATATCGGCCTGGATTTCGTCAGCTGTTCACCCTTCCGGGTGCCCATAGCGAGGCTGGCCGCCGCCCAGGCCAGGGTCCGGGCAGACCGCGCCGGCGGGCAGGACTACAGCACGCTGTAGCAGTAAATAATAAGAGAGTGCGACAGAGGGACGGTTCTCGGTTGTCGCATTCCTTGAAATGCGACAGTTAAGAACCGTCCCCTTGTCGCAGAGAACCGTCCCCTTGTCGCAGAGAACCGTCCCCTTGTCGTACTTGAGGAGATGATAGTTTGCGGGTGATGAGGCTGTTTGTGGCAGTGAATTTCCCGTTTGAGATAAAAAAGAGTATCGGGTCGTTCATACAGGATTTGAGGAAGGTTAAAGCCGACCTGAAATGGGTTGAGCCCGAGAACCTCCACCTTACGGTCCAGTTTCTCGGCAATGTCAGCGAGGAGCAGGTCGCGGATGTTGTTGAGGCCCTGAAAAGGGCCGCCGCGGGAGTTGCTCCTTTTACCCTGAAGTTGAGCGGGGCCGGCGTTTTCCCCGACAGGGAAAGGCCCCGTGTTTTTTGGCTGGGCGCCGCCGGTGGAACCGATACGCTTTTGGAATTAAGCCGCCGGGTGCAGCGTGAGCTGAAGGGGCTGGGTTTTGACCCGGGCAAAAACAAGTTTTCACCCCACCTGACTATAGCCAGGCTCCGTTCGCCCGCGGGTTTTTCGGATGTTATGGAAAGGGCGGAAAAGGCGGCGGAAAACAAGGT
>CAZPXL010000123.1:0-6750 GCA_964591005.1 uncultured Eubacteriales bacterium | reverse complement strand
TCAGGATAACAGCCCCCACCGCCACCTTGCCTTCATATGGCTCGTCAGCGGCCTCGCCCTCGATAACCCGCGCCAGGACGTATACGTCGTAGCGGTCAGCGCCGCCGTTCCTGGAAACTGTAACTCTTTCCCCATCAGTTAAGACAGGAGTCTGCGGCTCTTCCGTGTCAGATACAATCGACTGCTGCTCTTTGGACGCCGTAATCTTTTTGGCGGTTACCGCGGCGCCAAGCAGCAGAACCGCAAGCAGCGGCAGCAGACCTATAATTAAACATAATATCTTCTTATTACTTGACATTCCATACCATAATCTCATGTTGTCACCCCATTTTGGCAATTTCCCGGGGGCAATGAACAAGAGTATAGACGAACAAGTGCGCGGTGTCAAAGGAAAGTCCCGCCAAAATGCAAAAAACCCGGGATTAGAGCATACTCCCGTGTTTTGCTCAGACCTGTCATTCGTATGTTTTTTATAACCTTACGTTCATAAATCTACCAAATTCTTGACTGCCTTACCGTCCAGGTAGTCATATCTCCTGCCCTGGTAAATACCTTTTTTTAGCAGGTTATCCTCTATACGCTGCTTTACCAGCCACCAGCTTAAGCCCCAGTTGCTGAAAAGGAGATCAGCCCTCGGTCCCTTGCCTACCAACCTCTGGATCACCATGGCGGGATCCAGATAATCCAGGAACTCCGCCACCCTGTCAACATAATCGTCCAGGGGAATGATTTCTATCTCCCCTTTCTCGTACATGTCGCCCAAAGCCGTGCCGCGCACGACATAAAGGGAATGGAGCTTAACATACTCGATCCCCAGGGCTGAGAGCAGCTTCGCATTTTCCGTCACATCATCCATGACGTCCCAGGGCAGGTTCAGGATCAGGTGGGCACAGGTTTCAAATTCGTGCTTTTTAATCCTCAAAACAGCATCGATAAACTCCGCCAGGGTATGGCCGCGGTTAATCCTGTTCAGGGTATGGTAATTTACCGTCTGTAGTCCAAGTTCAATATTTATGTCTAAATTTTTACTTTCCTTAATCTCACTGAGAAAGTCAAGATACCGGTCGTTTATACAGTCCGGCCTGGTCGAAACCGATAAACCTGCCAGATCCTCCACACCAACCGCCTCAAGAATATTTTCCTTAAAACGGCCAAGTTGCAGATACGTGTTGGTAAAAGCCTGGAAATATACAATGAATTTTTTAGCTTTAAAGCGCTTGCGAAAAAATACCTTGTTCTCCTCCAGCTGTGCCCTGATCGATACCGTGTTTGGCAGGCAGTCAAAACCGGAACCCTGGTTATCGCAAAAAATACAGCCTCCCACACCCAGTCTCCCATCCCTGTTGGGACACGTGCCCGGCAGATTGACCGGCAGCTTGTATACCTTTTCGCCGAACTTTTTAACCAAATGCTCAGAATACCGGTTATAATATCCTGGTTCCAAAAAAATTAGCTCCTTTTACCCAAGAACTCATTTGCAATTTTACCATAAAAATATTTCTTTGAGTGAGATATTACCAGCAATTTCACCTTTTTATAATGGAAAAATACTCTCCGACATAATATCTAGCAGACAAGCTTTTCTTGCAATGAACTGCCCTACAAGGTATGATATACTAGATATTTTATTGTAAGTCCAGCGCGGGGGGGTAGGTTATAATTGATAGCCAACCAAAAAGATAACAATATAATCGGCAGATTTGACCTTACTCTGAAACTCACCTGGCATTATCTGCTGGCCCTTGCCGGATTGATGGTTGTTTTTTATTACTTCGCACCAATCCTCATGCCCATACCGGCGCTTTTAATTATTTTTACCATATACTTTTTCCGCAATCCCAAAAGAGATATCCCTGCTGAAGAAAACTTGATCCTTTCTCCGGCGGACGGCGTTATCCTCGAGATTGACGAAGTATACGAGGATAAATTTATTAAAGACAGGGCGATCAGGGTTAATATCTTTTTGTCAATTTACAACGTCCACATTAACCGCTCCCCGCTGCAGGGAGAAGTGAAATACATGTATTACCGCCCAGGAAAGTTTATCCCGGCGTTTAAGAGCCACGCTTCGGAGATTAATGAAAAGAACTATATCGGAATAGAGAACGAATCTTTCAAACTTATGGTGTGCCAGATTACAGGCTTTATCGCCCGCAGAATAAAATGTTGGGTTGATGAAGGTGAAAAACTGGCCGGCGGAGAAATTATCGGGATTATCAAGTTTGGCTCGGGCACCGAATTATTTATACCTGTGGGTTCCAGTCTTTTGGTGAAAAAGGGCGATAAAGTCAGGGCAGGTGAAACGATCATAGGCACTCTGCCCGCTGACTTAAGAAACGGAGTGTAAGCGTGAGCAGGTTAGAACTATTACCGAACTTGTGCACGGGCGCCAATTTGCTGTTTGGCGTTCTGGCTATCGCCGCTGTGTTTAATCACAATTTCGAGATGAGCGTTGCATTTATTATCCTGGCCGCGGTTTTGGACAGGTTTGACGGCCTCCTGGCCCGGCATTACAACGCCGTGTCGGCCTTCGGCAGGGAACTGGATTCACTGGCTGACCTGGTTTCCTTCGGTGTGGCGCCGTCCGCCCTGTTGTACGCGAACATGACTGAAAAATGGTCATATGCCGGCCTGGCTTGTTTCGCCTTCTTTACGTTGTGCGGCGCCTTTCGCCTGGCCCGCTACAATATATCCGGCAGCAATACTTACTTTCAGGGCTTGCCCATAACCATCGGCGGAGCCATTTTAGCCGTACTGGTTATTCTCTTTCACAACCCCGCCGTGACGTTGACGTCCAGTATCATCATCGCCCTGGCGATGATCAGCACCATCCGCATTCCCAAAATTTAAATCCCGGATATATATTTAACGCTATGTGCCTCTTCAGCGGGTTACTTCCCGCTTAATCACCTGCCTGATGCTCCATTAGTCAGGTCTTCAATATTTCTTTTTACACAACCGCAAGTATTTTTAAAAAACTGATAAATGTCCCCGGTAACGCTCTCAGCAGCATGGTATATCAGAAGAGCGGTTTTTTTCGTGTCGATATCCACCTTGTGTTTAAACAACATCTGCACCCTGTATTTTTGGGCCAGCGACTCCGCAGTGGGCCTCTCCAGCTCAATAAAACCGCTAAATCTCTTCACCCTCTTAATAAACCTTATATCCTTGTCAGGCCAGAGGCTGTGAAACATTTCGTCCACTTCGGAGGCAAGGCTGTGACTGGCAAAAGCGCTCTTCAGCCGCTCACTGTAATCACCGGAAGATCCAACCAGCAGCTCAACACCCATTTCAATAATGTTATGCGCTTTCCACCAGCCCATTTCCGGCGGTATATTGCAAGCTTCGATTGTCTTTTGGATAAAAGGCCTGGCTTTTTCGAAGCTGTACCCCTTCTCGTAGTCGAGATATTTCTCGTCACCGTAGTAATCGAGCCCTTTGGGGTTAAAACCGTGGGTCAGGACTGCCTGCCCGAAATCCTGCAGTGAACGGTTATTAACTAGAAACCTATAGATCTCGGCGCCTTTGCTGTGAGCTTCAAAGTGGTTAAAACAATCTCCCACAAGCATGTCCGGGAGAATACTGCCCAGGGATATCTGGTCCGACTGCCTGCCAATAAGTGTCTCAGAAAAATAAACGTGTGTTTGCGGGTACAATTTTTCCCCTCCAGAAAGACCATTCAATTGAAAAGATATTACTATAATAATCCATTTGTATAACGCATGTGAATATTGTTTGCATAACATACTTCGACATTAAAATGAGCCTGCCCTTCCCTGCACCCAGTATGATTGAAATTTACTTTCAGAAGAGCAACCGGGCTGATGCTGAACAGGCCTGCAGCCCATATGCAATTCGCGTTACAACACTTACACTTGCTTTCAAAATAGCTCTCTGTTATAATATCTTTTGCGGGACTGCAGGATTACTACCCTCAAGCACCCGCTAAATATGTAAATATGTCGGAGTGGCGGAATAGGCGGACGCGCACGTTTGCGGGGACGACACTTCGTGGTAAGGTTCCAAGTTCCAGTTCAGTTACCACCCTCGTTTTTAAAAAATATTTAACATGTCGGAGTGGCGGAATAGGCAGACGCGCACGTTTGAGGGGCGTGTGGGTAACCGTGCGGGTTCAAGTCCCGCCTCCGACACCAAAAACCTTTGTTTCTCTAAGGCTGTGGGAATTCTCCCACGGCCTTTTGTTTTTACAGGGGCGTGTGTAGCTGACAAGTACAATATTAACGGTACCAGGGAAAAAAGCGTGGCGCATACGCATAGGGGGTTTTGATGTGACCAGAAGAAGGACAACGGTACAAGGAGAGCTCAACGAAAAGTACGGAACAATGTCCTGGGAAGAAGCAACGGAGCAATTTTTAGACAGTTTAAAAGTAAGAGGTCTCTCCTTCCACACTCGCAGATGGCATAAAGAAAATCTTCAAGCAGTAGCAAAGTATTTACGAATTCAAGGATTTCCAACTGAACCGGGGATAGTATCCGAAAGCATGTTAAAGCTTGTTGTCCTTAAGATGGTTGATGATAACCTCTCCCCTACTACCATAAATCACAGGGTTAGAAGCCTAAAGCAGATTTATCAGTTTCTTGTTGATGAAGCGTTGGTAAGTAGTAACCCAACTTGCAGGCTTGACAGGAAAAAACCAAAAAGCTCAATTATTCAAACATTCACTGAGGAACAATTAACGGGGATTTTGGCAGCTGCCGACAAGGAAAAATTTGTTGGGCTTAGAGATTATACAATAATGCTTCTTCTTCTGGATACCGGGGTAAGGCTTTCAGAGCTTACAGCTATAAAACTGGTTGACTTAAAATTGCCCGATAACGAAGTTTTAATCACAGAAGGGAAAGGAGGTAAGAACAGAAGGGTTTTTGTGTCTAACAAGACCAAAGAAACGCTTAAGAAGTACCTTCGTGTAAGGGGGGATATATCAGGAAACCCATATCTTTTTGTGAGTAATGATGACCAGCCTATGAAGCGAAGAAATGTTCAGGAAAGATTAGTTGTATACGGCAAAAAGGCAAAGCTTGAAGGTGTTCGCGTTAGTCCACATACTTTTAGGCATACATTTGCGAAAATGTATATCATGCGCGGTGGGGACCCGTTCAGCCTTCAGGCACTTCTTGGACATTCTACCCTGGACATGGTAAGGCACTATGTAAATCTTTGGGGTAGTGATTTACAGAAAATGCATAGGCAGTTCAGTCCCGTAGCTCATCTACTCAATCGCAATTAGGTTACTCTAAGGCGTAGGCTCCTGAGCCGTTAAGCGCCGTAAGGTAAAAGTATGCTGCGGATAACCCGACGAAGGAGGGACTTGCCATCGGGAAACAAAAGAAAAATTCCCGGGTGCTTTTCCCGGGAAGTTTTTCCCCTGGAAGCAAATAACTAATTTTAACGTGGAGCAGGTGCTTGTTTTCAAGTTTCGTGCTCGAAACGGAGTAAAAAAGTATGCAGAAGGTAATTTTAATGAATTTGATTGGTGATAAAAGGTAAACTCTCTTTTACAAAAGCAAGGTGACATTTATTCCTTTCTGCCGGTGCCAGCGCAGCTGGCCCGGCAGCGGAAAAATGACACGTCTTTTTGGGAGGGAGCCTGTCTCACCCTCCCAGACTGCCACGGGTGGCAGTCGAAAGTATAATTTCAACTTTGCAAGGTGATTTTTCGGTACGGGCCTGTCTCACCGTCCGAGAGTCCATCGAGGCGGAATCGAAGGTATAAAATTAACTCTAAAAGGGGGTGAAAAATTGGACATTGAAAAGCTAAAAGATGCAGAAAAAAAGTTATCGTCTGCTTATGATTTGGTGAAAGCAAATATGCTTTTAGGAACTTTTTTAAAGTTCAAATTGTACGGAGAAAATTATTTGCTGGAGAACATGGCAAGACAAACTTTTTGGCGCCACAGAAGATGGATTATGTTAGCTGGCGTTGAGTGGGATGGACGGATAATAAGACCAAGGAGTGATTCCAAACAAACATATTACTAAAAAAGGGGTTGAAAGAATGACTGAAAAGGAGCTTGTAGCCTACTTTGACACTATAAATATAGCAAAAAAAGCAATCGGGGTAAAAAAAGAAAACAGAAAAAAACTGATGAGGTTAGAAAAACTAAAAGAATTATTGTTGTCTGCTTATGATGGCATGATGAATTCAGAATTTGAGAAAGAAACGGGAGTTGAAGAATTATACAGGTTACTGGAAAAGAACAAAGAGATAAAAGCTGTATGGGATAGAGATAATCCTTGTTTGTGTAGAATCCCTGGAAGAACAGAAAGAAATTTTGATGTGGCTCTAATAAGACGTAAAAATACTGAAGCTCCTGACGTGGAGAATTTCGAGAGCCTTCACGACAAGAGCTTTCAGCAGAACAGTATGATAACCTGTCTTTGACATTATACATCTTCCCTGCCCTATTGTTAACAACCAGGGAAGGCCGGCGGTTAACAATTGTAAACTGACCAGGTGCGCTGCGGGTTAACAAAAATTTTATAAGTCTGGAGGAAATTCAAAATTAAGGTAGAATTCTCTTTATCTTTAAGAGCACACGTCATAGAGAAAAGCGGGACGTGTGATTAATGCACAAGACAACTTCCGGGCGCGCATATCTGCGTGTGTGGCGTTGTAGATTCAAGCCAGTAAAGCGATTACAGTAAAATAAAGATTTCTTACAGCCTGTAGAAAGAAGCCCTCAAAGCGTGGTATTTAAAAAGCATTTACACGTTTGAGGGGCGTGTGG
>CAZPXL010000122.1:0-6763 GCA_964591005.1 uncultured Eubacteriales bacterium | reverse complement strand
TCACCTCCGTTTAGCCATAAAAAAACCCTTATCCCTTAAATAATCGTAAGCACGATTTTCAAGGTCATTAGGGTTTTCCTGATTTTTCATTATCCAATTCCTTATTTTTGCTACTTATTTTTCCACTGTTGTCAGCCCTTCCCGGATGGCGTACTTGATCAACCCGGCCACGCTGTTTATTCCGAGCTTGTTCATAATTTGCCTGCGGTGAGCCTCCACAGTCTTTTCGCTGACATACAGGGCGGCGGCAATCTGGTGGGTGTTTTTCCCCTCTGCCAGAACCTGCAGCACTTCCCGCTCCCTGGCCGTTAATATGTCGAAAACCGAGGTTTTATCTTCCCGTAAACTCTTAACATAATCCTTGATCACCGTTTTAGCCACCCCTGGGCTGATATAGGGGTTGTCTTCCATGACGGTGTTTATGGCGATAATCAATTCTTCAAAGTCGCTGTCTTTTAATAAATAGCCGGAGGCGCCTGCCTTAAACATTTCCGCGACAAATCTTTTATCTGAATGCATTGAGAGAGCAATAATCTTAACACCCGGATTTTCCGCGTTAATCTTGCGGGTGGCTTCTATGCCGTTCAGGTTGGGCATACCGATATCAATAATGACCACATCCGGGGAAAGCTCCCTGGTCAGCTGCGCTGCCGTAGTGCCGTCAGGCGCGGTGGCAATAACCTCGATGCCGGGCTGGTCTTCCAGCATGAACCGGAGGCCTTCACAAAATATTTTGTGGTCATCGGCCAGGATGATTCTGATACCCAAATACCATACCTCCCTTTAACTTGTGACTATTTGACAGCGGCGCCTCAACGGTGATGCGGGTCCCCTGCCCCGGCTCCGATATTATTTCCAGGCGTCCGCCAAGATGCTCCAGCCTTTCATTGACGCTGAAGAGGCCGAACCCTTCGTTTCTGCGGTATCCGGGTCCTATTGCTGCAGCATCAAAGCCTGTTCCGTCGTCTACAACCACTAATCGTATTATATCACCGCGTTTTTGAACTGATATGTCAACCTTTTTCGCCCCGGCGTGTTTAACAATATTAAAAAACAATTCCCTTACAACTGTAAAGAGAATAATCCTTATTTCTTCATCCAGTGACCTGGGCTTTAATTTGTTTATCAATTTAAACTCGATACCATTCTTCTCCAGCAGCTGTTCTCCCAGCCATTCCACAGCGGCCCCGAAACCAAGATCATAGAGGAGCGGGGGACTGAGTTCAAATGCCAGCGTCCTGGCGTTGTTTATGGCTTCCTCAATGAGAGCGTTAATATCCTCAAGTTCTGTTAAAGCTGCTTCTCTCGATGTTACCTTTTTTAACGCTCCTATTTTCAGCCTGGCCACGGCCAGGGACTGGCCGATGTGGTCATGGATGCCTTCCGCTATGCGCCTCCTCTCCCGCTCCTCAACCAGGGCGAGCTGGGCGGCAAGTGACCTGAGCTGCTTTTGATAGCTGTTTATTTTCTCCTCCGCCTCCCGGCGCTGAGTAACGTCCTCAATACTCAAAACCGCCCCCTCAATCGCACCCGACCTGTCGTAAAAAGGGGCCCCGTTAATTGAAAGCAGCGTCCTTGACCCGTTGGGCCACTGGATTGCAACGGCGGCGTCAAATACTTGAAGCCCGTTGGATATGACCTGTTTGCACACCAGTTCCTCATCAGGGAGGGGATTCCCCTGGTAATCTGTATAAAACCACTTCGGCGTTTTATAAGCATGCCTGTTTTTGCCAATTAATTTTAAACCCAGCAACTGCTCCGCCCTGGCGTTGGCAAAGGTAATCTTAAATTGATTATTTACAACCAGGATGCCCGCCGGGCTGGTCTCAATAATACAGTTTATCAGCTCGAGCGCTTCATTGGCATCGATAGTGCTTCCGTCACTGCCCCTGAAAATCAGCTTGAATGACATACCGGACTCCCCAATAAAGGAATTGATTAAACTTCCTTTTAATAATAAATATATTATTTTTGAGAACCTTTCGACATTTTTGAAAAATATTCCTCTTGATGGCTCAAAAAAAAGCAGCCTCCCTTTGGAGACCGCTTCAAGGATGCTTCTTATATTAATTCCACTGCTTTTCGATCTCGATATCCTGAAAATAAAATTTGATGATATCTTCCGGGCTTTTGCCCTGCTCCGCCATGAGCCTGGCGCCCCACTGGCACATGCCTACCCCGTGCCCGAAGCCTTTTCCGGTTAAAACCAGCTGCCCGCCTTCCACCCTGACATCTGACAGGAGCATTGACCGCACTTTTTCACTGCCCAGGGCCAGCCTCAGGGCCGGGCCGCTTACTGTCGTACTGCCCAGCTTAACCTGCTCAGCCCTTCCCGAAGGACCCTTTTTCTCAATAGCGGCTGAAGTGATTGGACCGGGATCCTTGCCGGTCCTGCTCTGCACGGCAGACCTGACCTGGCTTACCGGTATTCTGGCCTCCCAGGCTTTGTTCTTTGGTTCGGTTATCGAAAGGCAGCCGTCCTGCACTCCCGCTTTTAAATAAGGGGTGGGTTCCTTGGTGTACGCAAGCCCCTCTTCAGCGGTTGCCGAGATACCCCCGTCACAGGCGGAAAACCAGGCGTGAATATAGTTGCCGCCATGTGTAACAACCTCGCCCCTGGTGGATTCCACCGCCTGGCGTACATTGTCATTGATTTTAGACGGGTCGTATGCCTGGGATTCTTCCACACTTGTGGACACGTCAGTGCCGTGAAGCTGCTTAACCCTGCCGGAGTTAATGTTTTCCATGGTAAAGGTGCGGGCCAGGATAGCCTGTGCGGCCAGCGCGTTGACCGGCCATTTGGTGTCCATTTCCGCGGCGACAACACCCTGCACATATTCTTCAATTTTAATATTTTTCTTCTGGCCGGTCTTGTTGTCATACAGGGAAATTGTCGGCTCGTCCCGCGCCGGGGGCGCGATCTTGGGGGCCGGTTTCTTAGCGCAGCCCGCGGCATATAACAGTGAAACCAAACAAAGCAAAATTATTGTCGATTTTGTTGGCCGTAACACAAAAACCCCTCCTGCCTTTTCTTTTTAGTTTAGGCAGGAGGGGTCTTATTTATGTAGCAGTGTCTTCAATGGTCTTATACAGTTCGGCGGCTAGTTTGGCCGGCACATTTTCCTTCACTGAAACAATTTCCAGCACCATTTTTCTACTTCCAAAATTAATACACACGATATCGCCGGGTTTAATGTCTGTACCTGCTTTTGCAGCCCTTCCATTCACTTCAACCTGTCCGCGGTCACAGATCTCTTTAGCCAAAGTACGTCTCTTGATTACCCGTGACACCTTCAAAAATTTGTCAAGCCGCAAACCAGCCGCCACCGCCCTTAAAACCCTGAAAAATAATCAGACTTATACAGTCTGACCAGGCAATACTATTATTTAACCACTGCTTCTCTGAGTGATTTCCCGGCTTTGAAAACAGGAACCTTGGCTGCGGCGATATTGATCTCATCACCGGTTTGCGGATTTCTACCCTTACGGGCTGCCCTTTCCCTGATTTCAAAAGTGCCGAAGCCCACCAGCTGGACTTTGTCGCCCTTCCCTAAAGCAGCTCCAATAGCTTCTAAAATAGCGTTTACAGCTTTTTCAGAATCTTTTTTGGTTAACTCAGTTTTTTCGGCAACACTGGAAATCAATTCTGCCTTGTTCATACGACCCCTCCTTTGGTAAATAGAAATATTAATGCCTTACTATTCGCGAAAATTCTTGCAGATCCTTCCCGCAAGAAAATGTTTCCTATATTTTTTCTAGTTTTTTTGCATCTTCCCACCATTTGTCCAGTTCAGACAGGCTGAATGAAGACAATTTCCTGCCGGAAAGCCCGGCCATTTTTTCGACATGGGCAAAACGCCTGGTAAATTTAACGCAGGTCCCGGATAAAGCCGTCTCAGGCTCGATGTTCAGGAGTCTGGCCAAATTAACCACGGAAAACAGCAGGTCGCCTAATTCATCTTCTATTTTAACCGGGTCCCCTTCAATAATTACAGCTTGAAGTTCATCCATCTCCTCACAGGTCTTTTCCAGGGCGCCGCGGTAATCCGGCCAGTCAAAGCCGGCGCCGGCGGCTTTTTCCTGCAGCTTTGCCGCTCTCATCAGCGCGGGTAAACATTGTGAGACTCTAGCCAACAGGCTTTCAGGAATATTTCCGGCCCTTTCTTCCGCTTTAATCTTTTCCCAGTTTAAAATTACTTCACTGCTGTCCTTTACGTTAACTGAACCAAAAACGTGGGGGTGGCGCCGGATCATCTTTTCCGATATTCCTGACACGACGTTGTTCATGTCAAAATATTGGTTTTCGGCGGCTATCTGGGCGTGAAATACAATTTGTAGTAATAAGTCTCCCAATTCTTCACATATTTTATACCTGTCTCCCTCATCTATGGCTTCTAAAACTTCATAAGCCTCCTCGATCAGGTACGGCCTCAGGCTGCGATGGTCCTGCTCCCTGTCCCAGGGGCATCCTCCTTCGCCGCGCAGCTGCGCCAGGATGTGGACCAGCGGGTCAAGGGGAAAGCGGCAGGCTTGTCCCGCCTCAGGCACGTCAAAACTAATTTCCGGCACATAGAGGCTGGTGAGGTGGTCCACCCATGCCAGCCTGTCAATCTCAAAAAGCGGCATGGTTTCTAACCTTTCCTCGCCGGGAATACCCGCCCCTTTTACAACGGTAACCCGGTGTTCGGGAGGATATATTTCCAGCAGCGAAAGCTTTATGTCTGAAGCCACCAGGCGGCTGTAAACCTGGGTTATGACAGCGGCCCGGTTGGGCGCCGGCGGATTTTGATCCAGCCTCAGGCCGTCAATAACCTGCAGGCCAAGGCCCGGATCAATTCTGAGCGCCAAAAAAAGAGCGTCCAGGAAACTCACAGCCGGAATGATTTCAATATTTATGTCGTTATTCTCCGCCATTTTTATTATAAGGCGCACTGACTCCTCCGCCACCAGGGGATGTCCCGGCACGGCGTATAACACCTCCCCCTTTTGCGCCTCTAAAAGCACCTCTTCGGCGATCCTGGCATAAACTTTCTGAAAATCTGTCTCTGCCTCGTATATATGGTCAAAAGTAGAAAAGGCGATCCCTTCCTGCCGGAGCCATTCAACAACTGGATGTATTCCGGTGCGGAGCAAAACGCGGGGAGAAGATTTCAGTGCCCCCAACGTCTTCAGGGTAAGGGTGCCGGGCGACCCCGGGCCCAGCCCGGCCACAGTTATCTTAGCATGAGAGGGCATGCGCATCTCCTTTCAAGTCAGCATAGATATGTAATATGTACCATGTTATCATAATAAAGAAGATATGTCCTGCAATAACGACAATTTCCGGAATCAGTTTCTATATTTAGCAAATTACTCCCATTTATTATAGAAAAAGTGGCCCTTTAGAGGCCACTTCGTTATTGTTCCATTTGTTTGGCCAGGAAACCGGCTGCGGTCTCGGCCAGCTTGAGCTCCATTTCTCCCATCTTAATATCCGGTTCTTTTGAGGCCAGAATAACCGCTCCGATGGGATCTCCCTCGGCAACAATCGGAGCGATTACCTCGGACGAAAACTTGCAATCACCGTCTTCGATAAGCAGGCAATCCCTGCATGTTGGGTCTTCCCCCGGGTTATTAATAATAACAGCCTTGCGGTCCTCCATAACTTTCTCTACGGCGTTACCTACCGGCTTATTCAAAAACTCTTTTTTCGGAGCGCCGGATACAGCGATAATGTTGTCCCGGTCCGCTATGCATGCGATATGGCCCAAGGCTTCATATAATGAATCGGCGTATTCTTTAGCGAAATCTCCCAGCTCACCGATTGGCGAATACTTTTTTAGAATTACTTCACCTTCCCTGTCCACAAAAATCTCAAGGGGATCGCCTTCACGAATTCTAAGCGTTCTTCTTATTTCCTTAGGGATTACAACCCTGCCGAGATCGTCAATACGGCGGACTATGCCAGTAGCTTTCATTAATTTACTCTTCCCTCCTTTTGGCTGATTTCACAAAAACATTTTCTAATGATAGTATATATCCAGAGGGAAACAGTTATTCATTTTTTTCCAATCGTAATTAAAAAGTTTTCAGCTTTCTCTTTGTTTCTAATTAATTCTCTTGATTTCCTTGTTTTTCATCAAGCTTATTTACTATTACGGCATTGTCCTTAGCTTCCTGTATTTTCTGGCTAAACTTTTCCTGTTTGGCCTGGTCGGTAAGCTGTTCCACGAGGGCTTCCCTGGCCTCTTCGAAAGGCTGCACCTGGGCCGGAATTACTTTTTCAAGTTTTATTACATGGTAGCCGTAATCTGTTTTAACCGGTTCCCCGGTATATTCTCCCTCTGCCAGGGCGGCCGCGGCTGTATAGAATTCTGTAACGGTGCTTGACTCGGTGGCGCTATAGAGCCCGCCTTCCTCTTTAGTGCTGGTGTCCTCGGATTTTTCCTTGGCCAGCACGGCAAAATCGCTGCCCTCGTCTAAAAGGGCAATCACGTCGTCAGCCATTTGCCTGGCTTCTTCGTCACTGTGCTGCGCGGGCAGACCTTTTGTTCCGTCGTCCACGAAAAATAAAATATGCCGGACTTCAAGTTGTTCCGGTTGGCTGAACAGCTCCTGGTTTTCATCGTAGTATTTTCTCAAATCTTCTTCGGAAGGAGGCGCCACATCTTTGGTGACCTCGTCTTGTAAAAATAAAATATAGGCCACGTCTTCTTCACTCAGCTTTAACTGTTTCAGAAAATCATTATAGGCTTCCTCTGAGGGAAACCGCTCTTTCAGCGGT
>CAZPXL010000121.1:0-6766 GCA_964591005.1 uncultured Eubacteriales bacterium | reverse complement strand
GTAGACAGGGCGGTTTACTGGCTGCAAAGCCAGGACCCGTCAAATAACGATTTCTCAGCAAGGACTATGCCCTTTATGAATACAGAGGCATATGATGAAACTTTAGCTGCCCTTATCGCCTGCCAGAACCCCGACGGCGGCTGGGGGCTGGCTGAAGGGTATGACAGCGACATCCTGGATACGGTTATAGTTTTAAATGCGCTTATGAAAGAGGACAGGGTGGATATCAGTATTATACAGAACGGGCTGGCATTTATTATCCGGAACCAGAATAGCGACGGCAGTTGGCCCTATGTAAAGAATGGAACGGGGAGTCTTTCACTTACCGCGCAGGCTTCTCTTCTGTTAAACAGCTGTTCGCTTAAAACAGTGCTGTCCTCGGAGGAGCTTTCGCTTGTCCTACAGAGGGCCGGTGTATACCTTGTTTCACAGAACCTGGCCGAACCGGCGCGCTACGCCGAAGAAACGCTGGCGGGAACCCTGCTGGCGTACAGGGCGGCTTTAAACAGCGTAGGTTCCGGTTCCCTTGGCGGGGTGGAGGATACCATATTAAATACTCAGCTTCCTGACGGCAGCTGGTATAATGACCCCTATTTAACGCTTCTTGCCATGAGGGCCCTTAGAGAAAAAAATAATGCGGCCACGGCAACGATCGACAGGATCGAGCTTTATAAACCGGTTATCAATGATGAATTAGAAGAAGCTTACTCATTTAATGCCTATGAATCAGTTATTATAAAAGTTTACGGACAATATGGCAGTACTGCCAAACTTCAGGTTTTTGTCAGGATCCAGGACGGGCTTTCAATAGCCTCTGAGGACGAGGGTAAATTCGGTTGGAATACAAAGAATATAGTTCCGGGAAGTTATAGCGTCATAGTCCAGGCAAAAGACATAAACAGCGGAATAGTCATAACGTCGGCGGAAAAGCAGTTTGATATCCTTCCTTCTTTTAGTATCAGCAATATCATTATAATGGCTGAACCAGAGTGGGCCAGGGTTAATATACCGGCCAGTGTCAGTGTAAACGTATCATTATTTAATCAGTCAAACATCGAACGGCAGGTCAATGTCAGGACCGAGGTATGCGGACCTGACGGTGAGGCAGTGGCTTCAGCCGCTGAAACGATTAACACCTCCCGGGAACAGCTAATAGCAATAAACCCGCTCACATTTTCGCCTGATGTCTCGGCGGAAATGGACTATACGATAAGATCGTTTGTATTTGACAACCAAGAGCTGATTGCTGAAGGACAGGCTGTTTTCAAAGTTCTTCCTCCCCCGCCACCCACAAGAATTGATGCTGGGCAAAGTTTGGATAAGAACCTGTTATACCCGGAAAGCGATAATGTCACGGCCACCTTTAAGCTTACCGGCGAAGGTATGCCTGAGGAAGCGCCAGAAAATTATAATTTTGTTGTCAGCGCATTAAGAGACCCCGTTATAACAGGTTATCTGGACACGGGTATATCTTTAAGAACAGGTCAGTCAATTATAATTACAGCCACGGGCAGGGCAAAGTTCGCCTCGTCATGGAATCAGGAAACCGATCCGGACGGTAATTTATATGATACCAGAACCGGGAATAAAATAGGCCAGCGATATGATGGTTCTGCGCTGCTGAGATCATCTCCCATCGGCACATTGCTTGGGGCTATTAATAATGACGGGGTGATATCAAACCCATTTGCCCTTGGCACTTCTGTTAATTTCCAGGCTCCATCAGACGGTGTGCTAATGCTTGCTTATAATGACAATCCCAATCAATATTATAATAATTCTGGTTATTACACTGTATCCATTTCATATGAAACTATTTCAGACATTTCAGGTAAAAATGTTGTCTTTACCACCACACTGCCAGTAAACGGTATGACAGTTGATACGGCAGCTCTTCAGCCAGCTCCGGATTCTATAATAAATAATGCGGACGGTTCCAAAACACTCAGCTGGAATTTTGACAAGCTTGTTATGGGACAAGAAGAGACAATGCCTATCAAATTCGAAGGATCCAGCCTGGTATCAGCTACAACCGTCACCCTGGCAAATTCCACCAGACTTACCTACCAGGATAATGACGACAACCTTGTTGCCGTGGATCTCCCGGACCTGACGATACCAGTAAGCAATACAAGTATCTCCACGAGCATAACGACAGATAAGCAGCAGTACACTCCCAACGAACAGGCAGCCATTACAGTCGATGCGAGTAATCTTTCGGATTCCGGCTGTACCCTGACCGGGCTGGTTGAAATAACTGATATGGACGGCAATACCGCTGCAGTGGTTTCTCCCGCCGAGGAAGTTTCCTGGGCTGCTGGGGAAACCAAAACCTTCTCGTACAACTGGAACATCGGACAGGTGCTTAAAGGGACATACAAAGTCAGAGTTACCTGGTCCGAAGATAATAAAGTCATATCATCAGCGGAGGTTCCTTTCGAGATCGTATCCGACGGGGGCATCACCAATACTGTGTTTACCGACAAAATCACCTATGCTGCCAACGAAACGGTGGGCATCCAGGAGATAGTTACGAATACCAGCACGAACGCCATCATGAACGACCTTACGGTAAGTACCCAGGTTTACGGCCGAGGCGGTTTTGTCGACTGGAACAAAAGAACTTTCATACCGGAGATACTACCCGGCGCTTCCTGGCAGTTTAAGAGCGGTTGGGGAGTGGCCCAGGCGGTATACGGTGACTACAGCGTGGTTTCAACAGTATATCAGGGCGACCTGGTCCTGTGCCAGGATAGCGCAGAGTTCAGCGTGTCCTCTTCTGTATATTCCGGGCAGGGAATCACCGGCAGCCTGAATGTACTTAACAAAAATATTTGCCCCGGCGACGATGTGACCATGGAGTATACACTGACCAACCACGGCAACACGGACCTGCAAGGCGCTCTAATTAGAATAACCATAGCCGACCCGTTAACCGGGGAAGTCGTGGATACAATTACCGATACTGTAAACCTGGCTGTAAATGAAACTATCTTTGATCTGGTGAACTGGAGCCATGCCGCTCTCAAGCAGGGTAATTACCTGGTTGTTTGCGATGTGACATTGGATGATGAAGTAGTCGTGCCCCTGGCCAGCAGCTATTTTATTGTAAAGGAACCTTACGGGGTAACCATGCAGCGGGTGGGCAGAGCAAGGGTGCTGGTCTGGGCAGAAAGCCAGTTCAATACAGACATGGCAAATGCGGTATTAAACGAAATGCAGGTTTATTACCGTATCGCCAATAACCGCGACGCATTTTTTACAGAGCTTCTGAGTGGACAGTACAACACCTACGTAATGCTCAACAAATCGCTGCCGCTTACAGACCACGACGACCTGGTCCTCACCGGGGAGATCGCGGGGGGTAAAGGTCTTATAGCCACCGGCGGATCCAACGGGGACAACCTTAAACAGTTCAACCTGTTTGGAATTAAAGAAATCGGGTCAGTCAACTCCAAGGGATATACTACCAGCTTTATACCCGGCTCTCCTCTTGGCGAATTTGCCCTGTACGGTACCGGGACTGTCCAGAGAGTACTGATAACCGGCGGCCAGGAGATTGCATCGATAATCACCCAAAAAGTAACTTTGCCCGGAGTGATCACCCACCAATACGGAGAGGGGAAAACTGTGCTGATGACCTTTGACCTCGGTGAGGCGGGTCCTGCCACAGATGCGTACACACTGTTTCGCAACTCTTTGGAGAGAGTGGCGCCAGCGCAGGAGGTCCAGGGAAATGTGGCGGAGGTAGAAATAAGAGTTCAGGCAACGGGTGCTGCGGAAGCCATGCTCAAAGAAGAATTTCCTGCCGGTACGGAAATACTGTGGGTCTCACCCGCGTTTACGTCCGCTGACCCGCCTTCATGGCAGTTCAGCACCGCCCCGGGACAGGAATACATCTTCCGCTATGTTGTAAGGCTGCCCGGCACGTGTTCCATGGAGTTGTCCACCTGTTCCTACTACCTTGAGGCAGACGAATATAAACTTCTGAAAACTATACCTCTAACTATCAACGTGCCTTGAAAAATGGTTGCCGGGGCGGTTAACGCCTCCCGCCCCGGTTGCCTTTGTTATTATATATAGACTAGTGCCTGCGCCTGGCAATTTAGAATGGCAGGGAAGGCAAGGAATAATTTTGGACTATGTAAATTGGGTGTACGGGAGGAGAGATACAGATGATTATCAAGAAAAAGCATAAGGTTTTCATTAAAATTATCACCCTGGTGCTGGCTGTAACCTTTTCATTTAATTTTGTGTTTCCTGCGAACCTGGTGTATGCGGCCAACCAGTATGAACAGGCCGGGTTAAACACCCAGGGGCAGACAGCTAAAAACGGCCCAAAAACCAAACTGGGTTTGTTAAGCCAGGAGCTTTCAGAACATTTTAAGACAATAAAAGAACATGCAGGCAAGAAAGACGCGGGCAGCCTGCGCGCGTCTGTAAAAACCATAACAAAGGCATTGGCGGATTCTAAAAGAGGGGTATACCAGGAATTTGACAACAATGAAGCAACTCTTAAAAAAATTGGTGCTTCTACTGCCTTAGCGCGGCAAAAAGAGTTCAGAAACCAGTTCCAGAAAAAAACCGCCGAGCTGGAAGCCATTATTGAAGACCTTGACAGCATTTCAAACAAAAGCGAGACATTTGAGCAAATCAAGTCGGCAGGGTTAGATGAAAAGATTTTACATATGCAGGAACTGCTCGTGGGAGAAGAGGAGCACAACCCTCTCGGCAGCGAGCTACCTCACCGTAATATTGAACTGCAGCCGCCCACGCCGTCCACCGGTGGAGGCATAACCCCCGCTTATATGAGTTCTGGAATGCAGGCTACCGGTTCCTTACTGCCATGGCAGCCAACACCTGAAGACCTGGCCGAAACCAGAGAAACCAGGTTTACGCCGGATATTATAGAGTTGGCAGATTCTCTAAGCAGCAATCCGGTGGAAATATACGAGTCAGTTAGAAACAAGATCTCCTTTGAGCCCTATCACGGCTCCCGAAAAGGTGCCACGGGAACACTGCAGCAGTCGAGCGGCAATGACTTTGACCAGGCGTCCCTTTTAATTGCTCTTTTGCGTTATAAAAACATACCGGCCCGCTATGTCACGGGTACCGTAGAAATACCGGTTGACAAGGTAATGAGCTGGACAGGAACCGAGACACATGTAGCTGCCGTACAGGCTCTGGGTTCTATGGGCATTCCAGTAGCCTCTGTAGTTAGCGGGGGCGGTATAGCTTCTGTACAGCTTGAACATACCTGGGCAGAAGCTTATATACCTTATGAGAATTACAGGGGAATAGGTCCTGGAACCGGTGAGGCGGTGTGGGTTCCCCTTGATCCCAGTTTCAAGCTGCACAATAAAAAACAGGGGCTGAACCTGGAAGAAATCACCGGTATAAGCAGAGAAGACCTGCTTGCTGTTTCCAGTAACGCGGGAGGTATATCTCCTGATGGCTTAAGCGTCACCCGTGTTAATACCGGTGAGCTTGAAACCTTAATGAACACTGCAATTGACAGGATAAATACCTATGTGCAGGAAAATGGCCTGGAAAACGCAAAAACCGTTGACGTCATCGGGGGAATGGAGATAATACCCGAAAACCTTGGTGTGCTCCCTCTGACACTGCCTTACAATACAGTCTCCATAGCCTGGGAGCTGACAGCCATCCCTGACGGTCTTTGCGACTGGGTAGGCTTCAGCATAAAAGGAGCAAACCCGTTCGGGCTTTTCTTTGATGAGACCGTAGACTTCAGTTATAAAGCGTTCACTGCCGATCTTCACGGAAAGAAAATAACCCTTTCATGGGTTCCAGCCACGGTTGAGGACGAAAACGTGCTAAGCCAATACGGCGGCATATTTAATACGCCCCCATACCTTGTGCAGATGATACCCCAGCTTAAGATTGACGGTCAGCTTGCCGCTTCGGGTAACCCCGTGGGCCTTGGGTACAAGCAAGAATTTACCCTTACCCTGGGTAGCCCGGGTATGCCTGAAGAAAAGATTGTAAATCCAGTATTTGCGGGAGCAATATATTGTATAGGCATTGACCTCGGAAGTATATCAGTTAACGAAATAAACAAGATTGCAGGTAATCTTGATAATTTAAAGGCAGTTATCAATGAAAGCAACATCTACAGCGACGAAGGCATGGGAGAAATATTGGATGCGGTGGTTAAAGGCTACTTTGGGCAGGTAGACGCCTTAAATAACCTAATCGCAAACCAGTACGGGGTTAAATCTACAAGATTTCTAAGTGAGGGGATCGCAGGCTATAATCCAAAAATCGGGTATATGTTTTATGCTCCTGTAGATATCAGTGAAGGCGGGCTATTCATAGATGTAGACCGTGATGCAGTAGGTTTAGTAAGCATAAATGGAGATCGACAAGCTGGAAAAGCTTATATGCTTTCAGCCGGAATTATCGGTTCAGCCATGGAGCACGGCATCTTTGAGCAGATGATAGAAACTCCTTCAGTGTCCACTATCAAAGTTTTGCAGGAAGCCAACGCCAGAGGGGTGCCGATATATGCGGTAACAAAAGAAAACATAGAAGATGTCCTGCCCAATCTGGATGTCAGCAAATCAGTTAAAAACGATGTTGTTAATGCCGTAAACGCCGGCAAAACCGTAACGATACCGGGCAGGAGCATCCAGTATTATGGCTGGAGCGGTACCGGTTATATCATACTGGATCAGTCATCCGGCTCCGCGGCATATATGATCACCGGAGGGCTTGCCGGTGGATCGATGACTGTGGAAGAAGC
>CAZPXL010000120.1:6698-6785 GCA_964591005.1 uncultured Eubacteriales bacterium | reverse complement strand
TTCTTCTTGTGTTCCCCGTACTTATAATGTTGCTTATCATAGTGTTTGTCATAGTGATCGCTTTTGGGCTCTTTGTAATATGACTTT
>CAZPXL010000120.1:0-6688 GCA_964591005.1 uncultured Eubacteriales bacterium | reverse complement strand
ACTCGTCGTACTCCCGCTGATGCTCCTTGACACGCTCGAGCAGTTGGTTTAATTCCCCGCGGTCCAGCCAGACGCCTTTGCATTTCGGGCAAACATCAATCAGGATCCCTGTTTTTGATACTTCGTCCATAAACGTGTTGCATACCGGGCAATTTTTCATTTAAAAACACACCTCTTTCAGTTATTTTTATTTACTGGCTTAATTCCTATATCTTCATGTCTTCCAGCCTTCTAACCCTCTCGCTGATGGGCGGGTGGGTGCTGAAAAGCCTGGCCATGGATTCGCCGGACAGCGGGTTTACAATAAAAAGGTGTGACGCGGCCGGGTTCAGCTGCATTGGTATGCGGCCTGCGGCGCTCTCTAATTTAAGAAGCGCACTGGACAGTCCTCCGGAACCGCCGGCTATGCGCGCTCCGGTATCGTCCGCCTGGTATTCACGCGAGCGGGAAATAGCCATTTGGATGAGCATGGCGGCGATTGGCGCGATAATGGCCATGAGAATGGCCCCTACAAAGCTGCCGCCTCCTTCATCATCGTCGCGACCCAGACCCAGGATGGCCCCCCATTGGATGATATTCGCTATCATTGTAATAGCGCCGGCAAATGCGGCGGCGACAGTGCCCACCAGGACGTCGCGGTTTTTTATGTGGGCCAGTTCGTGGGCCAGCACCCCTTCCAGCTCGCTGCGGTTTAATATTCTCAGAAGACCTTCAGTTACAGCTACAGCGGAATGCTCCGGGTTTCTCCCGGTGGCAAATGCATTCGGCTGCGGTGAAGGAGTGACATAGAGGCGGGGCATGGGCAAACCGGCCCTTTCTGTAAGCCTCTGTATAATGTTATACAACTCCGGAACCTCATCTTTTGAGACCGGGCGGGATTTGGTCATTTTGATGGCAATCCTGTCGCTGTAATAGTAGCTGAAAAAGTTCATGCCCAGCGATATCAGGAAGAACAGGGCTGCGCCGTTGCTGCCTCCCACCGCCCCGCCGATAAGGACCAGGATTACTGAAAGTATTGCCATTAAGAGCCATACTTTAAAATTGTTCAAGTTCAATCCTCCCTGTATATAAAGATGTTTTTTATTAACCAGTCCGATATTCTACAACTAATCACCCCGCTTTACTAAATATAAAAGACCTCCGCATTTTCTTTTTGAAAATACGAAGGTCTTGCCATGCCGTTTCTGGTTACAGAGACCGGGTTTTGTGAACCGTACTGACGATCTCTGTGCCGGGCGGGACGCCCGGTGGCTACTCCCCTTGCATAATAAACTTGTCTAATGAGATTATTGCAGGTATTTGGAAAGGTGTCAATAGCTTAACGGCCCTTTGAAACCTTAAAAAATGCTGAAAAGAAAACTGCATTTTAAACGCGGCTGATTAGTCATTCCGCTTCTTAAACCATTTTAAAGGATTGAAGTACCTCCCGTATTTTGTAACGAACTCTTTCCCGAGTATCAGGGCGCCGAGCCAAAACGACGCTTCCCCTGATATAACGAGCGCGGATGAAATAACAGCCTTTGTGCCTGTTGTATAAGGTGTAAAAGGCACAAGTAAAAGCCCGCCGTATAAAACACATGAGAGGATGACCAGAAAGAGCCCCATTTTTTTAATCAATGGGCTGCCGGTGGAGTCCTCATTTTTTAAGGTGGGTTCTTCCTGGCCGCGATCTATCATACCGGATGCTTGTTCCTTTTTATATGTGAAATAATGAACAGCACGCCGATAATCGCCAGGGGCAGGGAAATTGTCAAAAACGTCAAGATGTTTTCATAAGTGTTAAAGAACAGGGTGAAGAGCAGGCTTAAAAACATGAATGCTAAGCCGCTGTGCACGGGATATTTCCAGGAAGCCGCCAGTGCCATAAGCAAAATGAAAGATGGCAGCAGGTGAAAAATGAAGCCGAGCAGTTCCCGGTAAAATGGCCCTTCTCCGGTAAATGCGTCCAGAGCGAAAAGAGACAGGAATAAAATGTATATGATTGCAAGTATGCGCGGCGCCCAGATCAATTTTTTATTTTTGTCCATGTCAAACACCTCAAAATCATTATTACCTACTATTATACAGTGTAAACCAGAACTTTTTACAAAAACAATGTTCCTGTTGAGGCTTGGAAACGCTCCATGGTTCACTGCAGATAGTGATCAGATATGTTAATATAGTAAAAAACATCAATATTCTAGAAAAAAGGATATATATGCGAAAGCAGTGTGTGGTGATGAAATTATAGCGCCGGAGGAAAATGAGTTTATTAATAATGAAGATATAAAGCCGGCCGCGGATCCCGAATCAGCGCACGGCTATGACGCCGGACAGGATGAATATGAGGAAAAACCGGCCCGCCGCCCGCTGTGGATTCGCCTGGTGGCTTTTATAACAGCCCTGGCAGTCCTCGGCCTGGCTGTTGTAACCGCGCTGCCAAATGACCGGCTGTCCCTGGTCGAACTGGTCAGGAATTCGTTCCAGCTAAAGAAAAACGTTGATTCTAAACTTACTGACGCTGTTGTCAAGATCAGCGTGGTTTCCCGCAGGCAGGGGTCTGTTACGGCGGAACAAAAATTGGGAACGGGTTTTAATATTGATCCCGGCGGAATAATTATAACGAATTACCACGTCATCGAGGACGCGCTTAGCATGTCAATTACATTTCCGGACGGGAAGGTCTACGGGGCCGGCCGCTGGGTAAGCCGGCCGGAAGCGGACCTGGCCGTGATCGCCCTGCAGGCGGAAAATCTCCCGGCGGTGCCGGTGGATTTTGCCGGGCTGCCGTCTCCGGGGGATAAGATCAGGGTGGTGGGAAACCCGCTGGAGCTGAATAATATCCTGGTTGAAGGAAAAGTTGGGCAGTATCTGAAAATCAGGGACAAGCAAGGGAAAATTTTCAGTATTGACGCACCCATCTACCCCGGTAACAGCGGCAGCCCGGTGTATAATATGGCCGGCCAGGTTGTGGGCGTGATATTTGGCAGCCTGAAAGAGGAAGATAGCAGCGGTAACAGGGGCAGGGGGGTGGCCGTGTCTATCACTGAGGCCCGGGATTTAATCAATGCCCAGGTGGCTGAAAAGCAGTCAGCTGTAAGGTAAATGCTTTTGGATACACCTTATAAGCCGTCTTTTACGTTTTCCCGTGGATATCCTCAACAATATCCACCCTGGTTCCTACTTTCGCCAGGCGGTGAAGCTCAATGATATCCTGGTTGCTCATCCTGATACAGCCCCCTGATGCGTGATTTCCTATTGAATCCGGTTTATCAGTCCCGTGAATTCCGTATTTCAAGCCTTCAGGCGCCCTGTGGTCTGTTTTTGACCTGTTGTCGTTTTCAAAAGGCACGCCCAGCCCCATCCACCTTATTCCCAGTGCTTCATGCAGGTCCTCATCGCCAAGTTTGTTCATAATGGTAAAGCTGCCTTCAGGAGTGAAATGGGGTTCCTTGCCGGTGGCGACCCGGTAGCTTTTATAGAGTTCACCGCCCAAATAAAAATAAAGCGTGTTTGTGTTTTTATCCACTATGATCCTGTCGCCGGCTGTTTCAGGCGCCGGGTAGGAAGCCAGAAGCGTCAGTTCCGGCATAGCGCCCGCTATATAAACATTCCTGCCGCTTGTAATTTTAACACCGCATGATATGGTTACACCATGCAGGGGGAGTTCCCCGGCCGGTTTGTTTTTGATCGGGGTTACCTCAGCCGGAATGACGGCGCCGCCGGCCGGTACAGTAAGCTGCTCACTTACCCGGCTTTTATTTACTATAAGGTATTGGCCTTCTTGTTCATAAACTGCAAAAGTATCGTTATCATAGAAGGGTTTACTGAAAATAAGCTTGCCCTGTGGAGGCTGGAGTTTGAAAAGCACCGCTGTCAGCGAGAATATCAGGACGGCTGTCAACATTAAATAAATCCATTTTTTCATTTTTAAGTCCCCGGTTTTGATTGGTATTATCAGTTAATATAAATATTGCTAACATAATAATGTTTCATGTTTGAAAAAATAAAAAATAAAATGTTATGTAAAAGGGGGTATCCTATTGATTCAGGATTTGACAATAATTGAAAATGATGCTCCTGATTTGATTAAAAACATATCTACGGGTATGATTCCAAGAGAGCTTGAGCCATATGTATCGCCGGCTTTGGAAGAGTTTAGAAATGAGATGGCCGCTGAGCTGGGTTTGCCTGATTATGAAAATATGGACAAGGGGGATCTGCCTTCCAGGGCGAACGGCAATGTTGGCGGCAATATGACCAGCAAAATGGTGAAATTTGCAGAGGCGGTCCTGGCCTGGAATTATAAGAACAGGCTGATGCTGGACGATAAATAAACCGGAAAGCACGGAGAAAACGGAAATACAAAAAATGGCGGGTTCCATTGCTGGAACGAAGCCATTTATTTTTTTGACAATATTTTAATAATTATAAAATTTGTTAAAATTCGACAAATTATCTGAAGGTAAATTACATGAATTTATTGAACAATTAACAGCAGAAAATTATGATGAATGGTGGTGTAATATGATGATAAATATAATGGAAAAAGCAGAACAGCTGACAATTGATTATATTATTTTTAATGAATTGTCACAGGCGCTGGAGCAGCCTGCTGATAGGAGGGCTGTTGACCGCAGGCAGTCAGACAGGGACATCCGGGTATTAAATAAAAAAGTCACCGGTATCCTGGAAAATATAAATGACGGCTTTTTCATTATTGATAAAAGATGGCGGTTTATTTATCTGAATGCTGAGGCAGAAAAGTTTTGGTCGAAAAAGAAGGAGTACCTTCTGGGGAAATCCATATGGGAAGAGTTCCCCGAGGTTTTATACTCGCCGCTTTATAAATATTTCCACAGGGCCGTACTGAACCAGGCCGCCGAAAGTTTCGAGATGTATTCTCCAGGCGGAAACAAGTGGGTTGAAGTAAACGTTAATCCTTCAAAAGAAGGAGTATCTTTTTACTTGCGGGACATAGGCGAGCGGAAGCAGTTTGAAAAGGAAATGTCACGCCTGGACCGGTTGAACTTGATCGGCCAGATGGCTGCCGGGATTGGGCACGAGATCCGGAACCCGCTGACTACTGTCAGAGGTTTTTTGCAGCTGTTGTCAGATAAGGATAACTGCCTTCAGTACAGGGAATTTTTCAACTTGATGATAGATGAACTGGACAGGGCGAATACCATAATTACCGAGTTTCTTTCACTGGCAAAAGACAGGGCTATAGAACTGGAGATGAAGAATATTAACCGCATCATTGAAGCAATTTTGCCTTTAATAAGCTCGGACGCCCATGAAAGCCAGATAAACATTAATACAGATCTGGCCGAAGTTCCGGAGCTGCCGGTCGATGAAAAAGAAATCCGCCAGCTTGTTTTAAACCTTGTCCGGAACGGGTTTGAGGCGATGTCCAGCGGTGGAGAGCTGTTTATCAGGACTTATTCCGAAGGCGACGAGGTAATAATGTCAGTACAGGACCAGGGGAACGGTATTGCAGAAGACATACTTGAAAAACTGGGCACTCCATTTTTCACAACCAAAGACAGAGGCACAGGCCTCGGCCTGGCTGTTTGTTACAGCATTGCCGCCAGGCACAGGGCCAAGATCAAAGTGGAAACCGGTAATTCAGGCACGACTTTTTTTGTCCGTTTTCAGTGTGCAAATTAAGTTTGATACCTATCAGCTTGATTTAAGAAGTTTCTTTTCTGGTTTTTTCCCAGATGGCCATCCCAATCTGGTTTAACGCTTTTTTCAGTCCACTGGGGTCGTCAAGTTTATAGCCTTTTCCCCAGTAATCAGCGAGTACCTCGGTAAATTTAGCGAATCCCGTCACACCCGTTACAATCCAGAGGTGAATGTATCCCACATGTTGTGGTTCATTGTGGTTCTGGTCATTTTTGTGGGTTATTCTAAAATCCCGCAGAGAGTTCCCATCCTCCACCCAGGACAGCGTTCCTTCTTGCATGGTAACTTCTTTTCCACAGGTTTCGCACAAAAATTCCACTTTTTTTACACTCCTTATCAATAGATAATATAATTTTAGCAAAATTAATTCCAATATTATATTATTAATATCACACATGTTGTAATAATACCATAGGCATGTCAGTAAATTATATTAATGGAAAATGGCAGTAATAATATTTTTGTTTCAAACATTTCAGTGGGACTATCAGAAAAATTTTTATAAAAACCTGTTTTAAATTATTACTTCAGAAAGGATTTTTCGAAGGAACGTCGAAAATCTACAAACAGGGCAAAGTCCCATAAGTTTTTTTTATGAGTTTAATAATTGCCGGGGCTGTAAGCAAACATTGTTTGAAAGCCCTCCGGCTTGTTATCTCTTTTGCATTAAAGATAAGCCTTTAACTTATTTTTTTTGAAGGAGGGGATGTGAATTTACAAACTATTTAACTGCTATCTTGAGGGAGATAGCTTATTTTTTGGTAAGCCCGGGACGATATGTTGATTACAACGAGGAACAAAAAAAGTCACCGTACTTGCCGGAAGGAGGGAAAGTTGAGGGGTTAGGTTTAGTATTAAGGTAGAGTTTAGTATTTAGTATGGAGGAAGGTTTTGCATTTCATTGCCCGGTGTAAGGGGGTTTTAGGTCTGTAAAAGTCCCTTAGGGAAAGGAGAATAATATGGAACTTGCGAAGAATTTGCAGACGACTTTAAACAGGTCATACGGCAAAACTGACCTGTA